>CAZBSL010000122.1:0-1058 GCA_964494265.1 uncultured Bacteroidales bacterium | reverse complement strand
TATTCACAACTGAACAATTTCGATTCGGCTTTGTATAATTTGAAATTAGCCGAAAAAATTGCTGTTAATAATGGGTTAAATATAAATTTGAATAATATTTTTAATAGCTTGGGCACTTATTATTTGAAGGTAAGAAACTTTGATTCGAGTTATTTTTATTTATCAAAAGCCTATAATCAGGCCATTGACCTAAATCTGCTATTTCAAATAAAAGAAAATTCAAAAGCATTAAGTCAATTGTTCGAGCAGATTGGAGTTATTGATTCAGCATATTTTTATTATAAAAACTTTAAAACTTATAATGATTCAATTCTTAGGAATAAAAATTTGATGAAAATGGGTTTGTTAATGATAACTAACAATCTGGAAAACGAAAGACGAATTGAAAAAATAAGGCAAAGCAGAAAAGAACTGTTTTATTTTATTGTATTTCTTTCTATTTTTTCGGTTTTAATAATCCTTTTATTATTGTGGATAAACCAGAGAAATAAAACACGCCATTCGCAATTGAAAATGGAACATCTTGCGCTTGAAAAAAAGTATTTAAATAATGAGTTGACCAATTTTGCATTACATATTAGCGAAAATAATCAGTTAATAGAAGAGATAAAACAAGCTTTAAAACAAATTGATGGAAACAGAGTAAGCAAGAAAAGCATCAATGAACTAAAATTGAAGCTAAATACCGGTTTTTCAAAATCGCAAAGCAAAGTATTATTAGAACAAAAAGTAAATGAACAACACCATGAATTTATAAGGATTTTAAAAAGCCAAAATGAATCTTTAACAAAATCGGAACTAAAATTATGTTCATTACTTAAACTTAATTTGTCAACAAAAGACATAGCCGGTATTAATAATGTTACTCCCCAAGCGGTAAAAGTAGCGAGATATCGTCTCAGGAAAAAACTAAAATTGGATTCCAACATAAACATTAGTGATTATTTGAATACACTACATCAAAACTAATCGCCTCATAATCCGATTTTTTTTAATGTTGTAGCCCATTTGTATCCCCCCTGTTTTTACTTTTATATTTTTATTATAATAATTTTACA
>CAZBSL010000121.1:6598-8976 GCA_964494265.1 uncultured Bacteroidales bacterium | reverse complement strand
ATTTTCAGTAGTTTGCTTCTTCACCCCAAAAATTAATGTGCATATCGGCATCGGAACCAAAAATTTCAATTCTGTTTCCATACACTTTATACGTACACTTTTTACCTACTATTATTGAAAAAATTACATAGGTTTCTTCCTTTTCGCCATTGATCATAACTACTTTTGCAAGGTCTTCCGGATTGCTTTTTTCACTAAGATCGGCATGACAAATAGGACAAAACACTTTCAAATGCTCTCCATCGGAAAGGTTGAAGTTTTTATGAGAAATAGCAGAATACTCTCCTAATGTGGGATCAATTAATATTAAACCTCTTTCGCCATTTTCTTTTTGTGCCGAAAGAACAATTTTATTATTCGGGATCAACTGCCCTCGACATGTCGGACATAAAAAGTGATTTTCTTTCATCTTTTGCAATATTTTAGGGTTCTTGTCAATAAACAAATTTAATTTTTAGATATTTTTTCAATTTGTTATTATCTCTAATAATTCGAGGACAAAAATAAGAATATTTAAATTAATTCCCATACAATTTTACATCCATTTCTCCATTAGAATTTATAAATCCTCTATACATTCCGTTAGTATTAAAAGGCATGGCAATATTTCCTTTGTTATCAACAGCAATAACTCCTCCGCTTGCATTTAGTTTTTCGTTTATTACATAATTAGCTGCATTGCTCAAAGTCATGTTTTTATATTCCATTAAAGCTGAAATATCATAAGCCACTACATTTCGTATAAAAAACTCTCCATGTCCGGTAGCTGAAACTGCACAGGTTTTATTATTTGCATAGGTTCCTGCACCTATAATCGGTGAATCACCAACCCTTCCGAACTTTTTATTTGTCATTCCTCCGGTTGATGTTCCGGCTGCGAGATTTCCAAATTTATCAAGTGCAACAGCACCACAAGTCCCATGTTTTTCATCAGGTAAAGGTTCTTCACCAGCTTCACTTTTTTTGATTTTTTGAAGTGAGTTCCATCTGTTCTGATCGAAAAAATATTCGGGTTCAACAATTTCAAGGCCTTGTTGCTTAGCAAATTCTTCTGCACCTTCTTTAATTAATAAAACATGTGCGGATTCTTCCATTACTTTTCTTGCGGCAGAAATCGGATTCTTTATTATTGTAACATTAGCAACAGCACCGGCATTTAAAGTTTTGCCATCCATAATTGAGGCATCAAGTTCGTTTTTCCCATCTGCATTAAAAACCGCTCCTTTCCCCGAATTAAACAAGGGCGAATTTTCCATTATTCTGATACTTGCTTCAACAGCGTCAAGTGCCGAGCCACCATTTTTTAAAATCTTTGAACCTTTTTCTAAAACTTCGCTGAGTTTTTTAATATAACGAGCTTCTTTTTCGCGAGTCATATTTTCTTTTTTAATATTTCCTGCTCCACCGTGGATAACTAATACATATTCAGGTTTATCTTTGACTTGCTTTTGTTCTTTACACGAAGATATTCCTAATAGAAAACTTATTAAAAATATTATAAATAATTTGCCGTAATTTGTTTTCATTTTCAATCTATTTAATGATTTTTACTACGTTAATTTCTCAAATATACTTAAATTAAACTCCTTGAATTAAATCTTTTATATTAATAATATGAAGAAAATGCAATGAAAACACCAGTATCAAAACAATAATTACCCAACGCACAAAATTCACGCCTTTTTTAACTGCAAGTTTTGAAGCAATTAATGCACCTATCATAGTTCCGGCAGCCATAATTATTCCATACATCCATCTGATTTCACCATTGATAATAAAAATAACGAGAGCAATAATTGTAATAAACATTGCTATCAAAACTTTTATAGCATTTGCTTTAATAAGGTCGTAACCCGCACCAAGAACTATGCTTGCCAACAGAAAATATCCAATCCCAACCTGAATAAAACCTCCGTAAATACCAATACAAAAGAAGATTATAATCTGCCAAATACTGATTTTCTTATTGATAAGTTCTTTTCGTCCGTATAAATATTTTTGAGGTTTGAAAAGAATAAAAAACAGCATAAAAATCATTATAACAGCAAAAACATTTTCAAATATTTTATCATTAATATCAATTGCAATATTTGCTCCCACAAACGATCCGAAAACGGCAGGAATTGCAAGCAATAAGGCTTTTTTTTGGTCAAGGACTTTTTGTTTTTTAAAACTTGCTACTGCCGTAAAAGTCTGAACAACAACTCCTATTCTGTTTGTTCCGTTTGCCACAGAAGGCGGCAAGCCGAGAAACATTAAAACCGATAATGATATTATTGATCCGCCTCCCGCAAGTGTGTTTATAAAACCTGTAAAAACACCGGCTACAATTAATACTATTATTTCTATGTAGGTCATTATTTTGTTTTAGCTTTTAA
>CAZBSL010000121.1:0-6498 GCA_964494265.1 uncultured Bacteroidales bacterium | reverse complement strand
ACTTTCTTCCCAAAAACTCTAATTATAATATACATTACGATAATACCTATCGGAAAAACTATCCATGACGAAACACCATATGCAGATGGAATTGTACCGATAAAAACACTTACAAACCCTACTGTCAGGGCGTAAGGCAACTGGGTTCTGACATGCTCGATATGATTACATGAGCTTGCCAATGAACTTAAAATAGTTGTGTCGGAAATTGGTGAGCAATGGTCGCCAAAAACCGAACCGGCCAATATTGATGAAACTATATTATAAAAAATTGCTATTGATTGATCGTGATCTAAACCATATTCGATTGATAAAGCCCATCCTGCGGGAAGAATCATGGGGTATAAAATTGCCATTGTCCCCCATGAAGAACCTGTCGAGAATGCAATTAATGCCGAAAAAATAAAAGTTATTGCAGGCAATAAGAAAGGTGAAATATCAATGTAAGATAAGCAGTAAGCTATAAAATCAGAAGTATGTAATTCTTCAGTTATTAACGCAAGCGACCAAGCCAAAACAAGAATAATAATTGCCGGCAACATTGTACGGAAACCATTAACAAGGCTCTCGACAGCAATTCTAAGCTTTAATATTTTTTGGCTTACGCTTAAAATTATTGCACTCAAAGCTCCGAGAATCGACGACCACAACAAAGCTTTATATGAATCAGCGGCTGCAATTATTTCCATAAGATCAGCTTCGGGGCCGGCAACTTTTCTGCCTGTGTAAATGAGACTGATAATAGTACCGAAAATTATTACAAGCACCGGAATAACTGCATTATACCATCTTGCTTTAATCTTATTTGAAACCTTAATCTCATTATTTTGAGATGATAATCTCTTTGAATCAGTCGATAATCCATTTTTTCGGGCATTCTGTTCGGCTTTAAGCATAGGCCCGAAATCACGATTTTTAAATACAATTATCAGAATAAAAATCAAAGTAAAAATCAAATAAAAACGAGTGTCGAGCGAATTTATGAAAACACTATAGGCGCTTTCCGATAAACCGATTTTATCAATTCCATCTTGAATATAGCTCAACTCAACTCCAATCCACGTTGTTATCAAAGCAAGAGAGGCTACCGGAGCTGCCGTTGAATCAACAATATAAGCAAGTTTTTCACGCGAAATTCTTAAGCGGTCGGTAACGGGCCGCATAGTGTTTCCAACAACAAGTGTGTTGGCATAATCATCGAAGAAAATTAAAATTCCAAGAAACCATGTTATGATTTGCCCCGACTTCGGACTGTTTGCATATTTCGATAACTTTTGAACAACACCTTTCATCCCACCATTCACGGTTATAAGGTTTACCATTCCGCCTATTAGCATAGAGAAAATAATAATTGAAAGATGGCCTGAATTACTTAGTGATTTTATTAAATATGTATCAACAATTGCAAATAAGCCCTGAAAAATAGCACTTACAAAAAAAGTTCCCTGAAAATAATATATAATTGTTGTCCCAACCAAAAGTCCAAAGAACAGGGCCGAGTAAACTTCTCTGAACACCAATGCCATAAGAATTGCCAATAACGGCGGCAAAATCGACATCCAAAGTGGTATAGGATTTACAGCTTTGGTGTAAACAAAATCATCGATTTCAATAGTGAAAATTTCCTTCTTGTTGAATTCATATTCAAAATTTGCCCTACCATTTTCAAATTGTAAAACATATAAAGAATCGTTTATTAAAGCCTCAATTTCCTTATTAACAAAAAGTTTTTTGTAATTTGAGTTTACAAAATCAAGTTCAATTGAAGTGGAAATATTTTTAATAATTATCTGAGAAATATTAACTTGAATATCATCCTGAAAAATCGAAACATCGGTGTCCCGATTAGCGAAAAGTGTAAATGCTGGGATAAGAAAAAATATAGTTAAACAAAATAATACTTTATTCCTCACTTATTTTTTTCGGTAAAAATAAGGAAGTTTATTAAATGAACAATAATGAAATATTAAGGGAATGAATAGTATGAAATCTCAGAAATTGATCTCACCAATTAAATAAGTTGCAGCTTTTCCGCTAATTAAAACCCGTTTCCCTGTATGTTCACAAAATAATTCACCTCTTCGCTTTGATATTTGGAAAGCATGCATTTTATTCTTATTTAATTTTTTCGCCCAGTACGGAATTAAAATTGTATGTGCCGAACCTGTAACCGGGTCTTCATTTATCCCAACCGAAGGAGCGAAAAATCTGGAAACAAAATCACAATTATTGCCTTTTGAACTAACAATTACACCCATGCACTCAATTTGCTTTAATAATTCAAAATCGGGAGTAATGTTTTTTATTTCATTTTCATTTTCAAATATTGCCAAAATATCTCTCGATTTATAAACTTCAAGAGGTTTTGCACCCAAAGCGGCTTCAAGTTGTGCAGGAGGTTCTACCCTATCCGGATTATTTGCCGGAAAATCAAGACAAAGCATATCACCTTTTTTTGTAACTTTAAGTGTTCCGCTTTTTGAATCAAAAACTACTTGTTTCTTATTAAAACCATAATGATTAAATAATACATGAGCTGCGGCGAGAGTTGCATGCCCACAAAGATCAATTTCTGTTTCGGGAGTAAACCATCTGATGTCGAAACCAAAGGAATTTTTGGTAAAAAAAGCAGTTTCAGGCAGGTTATTTTCTGTTGCAATTTTTTGGAGTAATTCAGGCTCTAAGAATTCTTTAAGAGGACAAACAGCAGCCGGATTGCCTCCGAAAACATTTTCGGTAAAAGCATCAATTTGAAATAATTGTATCTTCATGTTTTTAATGTTATTTTTTGTAAAGATACAAAAACTGATTGAAAAGAATCAGCCCAAAAGGGCAAAGAATTAAATAATATTTGGTGTGTAAAAAGGATTCCATCTGGTGTATTGTTTTTATCTGAAAAACATCTAATTAAATTTATACACCTTTTGTGTCAAGAAAAATAAGGTTAATTTTGCAATAAGAAAAAAACAAAGTATGGTAGCACAAAAGTCAATAAATGCAAAAACCTATTATTTTAATGATACGTCTTTCAATAACTTAATGAAAAAAAGGATTTATCATGTTTTATTAATTTCAAGTAATTACGATGCATTTATTTTAGAAGATGACGGCAGAATAGATGAACAAATATTTAACGAATATGTCTCGCTCAATCTAAGATATCCCCCGCAGTTTATTCTTGCTTCGAGCGAAGAAAAAGCTTTTGAAATTCTTGAAAACGAGAATATAGATTTGATAATTACAACACTAAGTGCCGAAAAAAAAGATACATTTGAAATTGCAGAAAGAATTAAGGACAAATACCCTGAGAAACCAATTGTCGTACTGACTCCGTTTTCGCGCGAAGTAACTTTAAAAATCGACCAGCAGGATTTAAGTGCAATCGACTATATTTTCAGTTGGCTTGGTAATGCCGATCTTTTATTGGCAATAATCAAATTGATTGAAGATAAAATGAATGCCGAAGCTGATATTGAAAATGTCGGTGTTCAGGCTATCATTCTTATCGAAGATTCCATTAGGTTTTATTCGAGTTATTTACCTAATATTTATAAAATAATTTTCAAGCAATCGAAAACTTTCATGACCGAGGGGCTTAATGAGCATCAAAAAATGCTCAGAATGCGTGGCCGCCCAAAAATTCTTCTTGCGACAAATTATGAAGATGCTATCGAGCTTTACGACAAATATAAGCATAACCTTCTTGGAATAATTACCGATAATAAATACAAACGCAACGGATTAATCGATAAAACTGCCGGATTAAAACTTTGCAAAAAAATTAAAAAAGATAATAAACTCGTACCAATTCTTTTACAGTCATCTGATGTTGAATTCGAAAAGGAAGCTAAACATATAAAAGTAGGATTTTTAAATAAAAATTCAAAAACGCTATCCCTTGAGCTAAGAAATTTTATAATGAATTATTTTGCTTTTGGCGATTTTGTTTTCAAAGATTGTAATACATCAAAGGAAATTTGTAGGGCTCATAATTTAAAAGCTTTACAAGATATTATTTTTCAGGTACCAGACGATAGTTTGATTTATCATTTACGAAGAAACCATATTTCAAAATGGTTAAATGCAAGAACTATTTTTCCGCTCGCTGAACTATTTAGAGATATCACCTTAGATGACTTTGATGATTTGGACGAGGTAAAAAGATTTATTTTCGATGCAATTGTTAATTATAGAATGTCAAAAGGAAGGGGTGTTATTGCCGAGTTTTACCGCGATCGCTTCGATGAATATTTAACTTTTGCCAGAATTGGAGAGGGTTCATTAGGCGGGAAAGCTCGCGGCCTTGCTTTTCTTGATTCAATAGTTAAGCGCAATCGCTTATGGGATAAATATGAAGGGGTTGAAATAACTATTCCGCGAACAGTTGTACTTTGTACAGATATTTTTGATGAATTTATGGAAATTAATGATTTACACAAAGTTGTACTTCAAAATTCCTCTGAAAAACAATTAAGCGATACTGAGATATTAGAGCATTTCATTAATGCAAAACTTCCTATACGAATTCATAAAGATTTATACACCTTTCTTTCTTGTGTAAAAAACCCATTAGCCGTGCGTTCATCAAGTTTATTAGAGGATTCACATTATCAGCCCTTTGCAGGAATTTATTCGACTTATATGGTTCCTAATATAAAAAACGACCCAACCCTAATGATAGATATTTTAAGCAATGCTATTAAAAGTGTTTATGCTTCGGTTTATTTTAAAGATAGTAAAGCTTATATGACTGCAACTTCAAATGTAATTGACGAAGAAAAAATGGGAGTGGTTTTACAGGAAGTGTGTGGAAATAAATATAATAATCGTTTTTATCCAATTGTTTCAGGGGTTGCACGTTCATTAAATTTCTATCCGATTGATCAGGAATCGTCGGAAGACGGTATCGTGAATATTGCTTTAGGATTAGGAAAATATATTGTTGATGGGGGCCAATCATTAAGGTTTTCACCAAAATATCCTAAAAAAGTATTGCAACTATCATCACCGGATATGGCTCTCAGGGAAACACAAAAACATTTTTTTGCACTTGATCTTCACCCCGAAAGTTTCAAGCCAAGCGTTAATGACAGCATTAATTTGCTTAAATTAAGAATAAGCGAAGCTGAAAAAGATAATTCCTTAAGATATGTTGCCTCAACTTATGACTTTAATAATAATGTTTTAAGAGACGGTTATGCTGATGAAGGTAAAAAAATCATCACCTTTTCTAATATATTAAAGCATAATGTTTTTCCTTTAGCCGAAATACTTGAAACTATTCTTAAAATCGGGCAAAAAGAAATGGGAAATCCGATTGAAATTGAATTTGCAGTTGATCCTGAGAAAAGCAAGGATAAAATACAGAGGTTCAATTTGCTTCAGATACGGCCAATAGTCGATAATCTTGAAAGCATTGAAACAAATCTTGAAGATGTGCCAGAAGATGAAACTATAATATATTCAAATTCAGCATTAGGAAATGGAATCATTAATGATATTTTTGATTTTGTTTATGTAAAACCCGAAACATTTAATGCGGCAAAAAATCTTGAAATTGCTGAAAATGTCAGCCGTATCAATGATATTTTTCTGAAGAATAATAAAAATTATGTTTTGGTTGGCCCCGGCAGATGGGGTTCAACTGATCCCTGGCTTGGAATACCTGTTAAATGGCCGCAAATTTCTGCAGCTCGCGTAATCGTTGAATCAGGATTAGATAATTACAGAATTGATCCCAGTCAGGGAACCCATTTTTTCCAAAATCTTACATCTTTCAGAGTCGGGTATTTTACTATTAATCCGTTTATTAATGACGGATTTTATAATCTCGAATTTTTATCAAAACTTCAAGCTGTTTTTGAAGATGAATACATACGGCATATCAGATTTAACAAACCTCTAAGAATTGAAATTGACGGCAAAAAAAGTAAAGGAGTGATTTTTAAGCCTTCAACTAAATAGAACGGGAATTGATGAGTTACCTGGATTTTACTTCTTACAGTTTTCATCTATCAATTCCTGAACATCATTTCCGAAATTTTCGGTATAACCAAGTTTAATAGCTTTATGTAAATCGACACAAGCTACATGTTTGTTATTCAATGCAAGGAATATCAATGCTTTATTCCGATAAGCATAAGAATTAAGTGAATCAAGAGATAATGAAAACTTTATATCATCTAAAGCATCTTTATAGTTTTTCATCTTCATTTTTGCATAGGCCATATTACTGTAGGCATGAGCATCATTATCATCTGTACTCATGTTAATTGCAATAATATAATCTTCAATTGCACCTTTGTAATCACTTAAATTTTCCTTGGCATAATAAGCTCTATTAATGTAAGCCTGAGTGTATTCAGGCATCAATTCGATAGCTTTGTTAAAATCTTCTAAAGCCTCCTCATAATTTCCTTGTTTAGCTTCTTCAATGCCCATATTATAATATTCTTCGGGAGTTTTATTGCGGCATGATGTAAACGCAAATAACAGAAT
>CAZBSL010000120.1:5894-8991 GCA_964494265.1 uncultured Bacteroidales bacterium | reverse complement strand
ACTGGTTCGAATCCAGTATCGCCCACATTTAAAATCAAAAGGTTGTAGTTCTTTTAACTTCAACCTTTTTTTTGATTGCACGCAATTTGCATGCAAATTCTAGTTATTCTGCAAATAATTTTCTCCATCATTAATTCCTATTCTATTAAATGAGAAGTGAAATTCGATATCTCAAGTTACACAAGTCGGGTCTTGCTTATAGCTTCTAAGAAGACGTTTCATGATTGGATGTAAAAAATTTTCAAGTGGAAGTATCATTCCTTTCTTAATTCGGTTTACTCGGTGATGATGGTTTTGTTTATACCGGTTCGCCATTTTCGTTCCAACCGCGAATGTCATAATATTTTTTAACGACCGATTTGAAAAATTCGCGATCAATTTTCTTTCCCCTCATAAAACCCGAAAGTGATTCTTCATCGAAAAATCGTCCGGGCAAAGTATCGTCGCTTGCTTTTCTGCCGTTTCTTAAATTATATTTTCGGGCAAGGTTTGTAATATTTGTCCCGACCTGTGCTAAAGATTTTGCTGAGAAATTTAAACCGCTTGCTGCATTTAATAATGGAGCCAGCCTATCTAATCCAAGTGGAACAAAGTCGCAGATAACCAAACAATTTCTAACATTAACTTCATCAAGGCCATCGGCAACGGTTTGAGGAACATCTTCGATTTTAAAATCGGGGCCCATTTCGGCTTCCGTGCACCACAATCTTGTATGGCTTGCAAAATCGGCAACCGCCATAACCACAGCCATAGTAAAAGCACCTTTTGGGTTAACTCCCGAATGTTCCATTCCAAAGGTATTAATTGCAAAACTTTCGCTTCCTTTCCCAATTTTGGCGGCGGCATCTCTTGTGCCATCGCCGAAAATTCTTCCAATTTTTTCTCGCTCTGCGATTAATTTTATGAATTCACGCTGATTTTCGGCATTACCCCAATCCATTTCCAGGCCTTGCCAATCGTCGAGCAATCCTTTTTCGTAGCATTCCATAGCAAATGAACAGGTAACCCCAGCGCTTATAGTATCTAAACCAAGGTCATTACAAAGCTCGTTTGCCCACGAAACATCTTTAATATTATTTACCATGCTACCTGAGCCAAGAAAAGCAGTTGTCTCATATTCAGGACCTTCAATTTCATGATCGTCCCACCTTGCCCATTTCGAGCATCGGATTGAACAATTATAACAACTTGTGTCTTCCCAATTTAATTCTTCGCGGGCTGCTTCCGAACTTATTTTTTCAAAATCGTCGAACTGAACAAGCTGAAAATTTTTTGTTGGTAAAAATTCATTTTCCTGCCCACTTCTGACGCATTTCATGGTGCCCTTAATACGGCGAAATTTTACGCCATCATTATTTAAAATGTCTTTGGTAAATTGTTTATTAATTTCCATGAATTTTTCTTCATCGAAATATTTTATCGGATTATCGCCGTCAATCACAATTGCTTTCAAATTTTTTGAACCCATTACGGCTCCGGCACCTCCTCGCCCATATTGGCGATGTTTATCAACACCAATACAAGAAATTTTTGAAAGATTTTCGCCTGCAATGCCAATAGAAGCAACTCGGGGATTTATTCCCTGATGACGTTTAATCAATTCATCATTAGTATAAAAAATACCTTGCCCCCATAAATCACCTGCCGCATTTATTTCTATTTTATCATTATTAATAAAAATATAAACAGGTTTTTCCGATTTGCCCGTAATTATTAAATAATCGTATCCGGCAGCTTTCAGGCGAGGCCCGAAATTTCCACCACAATGCGAATCAAGAGCTGAGTTGGTTAAAGGTGATTTTGTTACCAAAGTAGTGCGGGCACTTGTTTGAACTTTTGTTCCGGTAAAAGGGCCATTAACGAAAATTATCGGATTTTCGGGACTTAATGCTTCTGAATCCGGCGATGATTCGTTGAGCAAAGCAAATCCTAAACCTTTGCCCCCAATATATTTTTCAATTAATGAGCGATCGCTACCTTCAATCTTATATGAACCTTTTGTTAGATCAATTTTTAGGCATTTTCCTGTGTATGACATGTTGTTTTAATTTGTTGTTTCTTGGTAAAAATTTTATTTCCCGTTTATTCGATTAATACTTAAAATATCGGTTAAGATAGAAAAACCCGTTTCAATTTTTCCTGCCCCAGGCCCTACTATTGTTACATCTCCGAGCAAATCTGTTGTGAATGTCAAGGCATTTGTTGCTCCCATAACTCCTGCAAGAGGGTGAGAATAATCAACCATTTCCGGTGCCACAGAAGTTAAAACTTTTCCGTCCTTTTTCTCGACCGAACCAATTAATTTCCAACGTTTATTTTGCGATTTGGCATTTTCAATATCTTGAGGTGTTATTTTAGTAATACCGCGGCATGGAACATCGTTAATTTTTATTCCGGCGTTCATTACAATATTTGCCAAAATTGTAACTTTTCCTCTGGCATCATGGCCTTCGACGTCACCGGTCGGGTCAGCCTCAGCATATCCAAGTTCCTGAGCAATTTTTAAAACTTCATCATAAGCCATTCCTTTTTCCATTTCCGAAAGCATATAATTTGTAGTTCCGTTTAAAATTCCTCTGATTTTAGAAATATCGCAACCTGCCAATGGCCCGTCAGCTAAGTTAATTACAGGTGTTCCGGCACAAACGGTTCCTTCAATCAAAAATTTTACATTGTTTTGATCGGCAATTTTTTTCATTTCGGGATAGAACAAAGCGGCAGGGCCTTTATTACTAGTAACAACATGTTTACCCGACCCAAGTGCAGATCTGACATGATCAATCGCAGGGCCTCCGTTAACCAAATCAGTATAAGTTAATTCACAAATAATATCACAATTACTATTCTTGATCAATTTAATATTATCATAATCGGTTAAATCTTTAGTGAACTTTTGTTTTTCGTTTGCTTGTTTAAGCATTAATGGAATATCTAATCCGTCAGGATTATAAACATTTCCGAAAGCAAAATCAGCTACTGCCGTAATTACAAATTCAAATCCATATTTTTCTTTTAAATATTCTTTCTTGTCGAGAAGTATTTCGCAAATTCCCTTTCCGACTGTTCCAAATCCAATTAATCCAATTGTGTGTTTCAT
>CAZBSL010000120.1:0-5794 GCA_964494265.1 uncultured Bacteroidales bacterium | reverse complement strand
GCTCCTTCTGAGGCAAGAAAACCAACTGTTTGGGCAAATTCATCAGTTGTACCAATTCTTTTCATCGGGACTGTTGATTCCAGATTTTTATAAAAATCTTCTTGAGTGCCTTGCCCACTTTCGACGAAAGCCTTGGCAATGTTTTCAACCCTTTCGGTTTTTGTAAATCCCGGACAAACCGAATTTACTGTAATTCCATATGCTGCAAGCTGGCTTGATAAAGACTTGGCAAAACCTAAAACTCCGGCTCTTGCTGTATTCGAAAGAATTAGGTTATCAATAGGTTGCTTAGCCGACACCGAAGTAATATTTATAATCCTACCCCATTTTTGGCTTTTCATATTGTCAATTACTTTATACGAAAGATTAATGGTACTTGTTAGATTCAGTTCAATTGCCTTTCGGTAGTCGTCGATAGTAAAATCGTCGGCCATTCCGGCGGGTGGGCCTCCTGCGTTGCAAACTAAAATATCAATTCCTCCAAACTCAGCGACAATGGTATTAATCATTTCGCTAACTTGATTATTATTAGTCACATCAGTAACAAAAGCCCTTACGATTCCTGAAGTTATATTTTCAATTTCGGTTTTGGCTTTTAAAACACTTTCGGAGTTTCTGGAGCATATCATTACTTTTGCACCCTCCATGGAAAGACGAAGGGCTACTGCTTTTCCAAGTCCTTTGCTTGAGGCAGTTACTAATGCTACCTTATCTTTAATTTTTAAATCCATTTCGATTTGAAATTTTTGAAATTCCCTGAAATCTAAAATTCTTAAACATTATTCTGTTTTTTCTAAATTTAAGTACACCCAAATAGGTTAAAGAAAAGGTTTTAAACATTCCGAAAGCCGCTTTATTGCTTCCTCTAATTGTTCTTTCGAAGCATATGAAAAGTTTATCCTCAGGTGATTTTTTGCAGGATTTTCTCCATAAAATTGTTCGCCTGGAACAAATGCTACTTTATATTTTATTGCTTCAAAAAACAATTCATTCGTATCGATATGCTCAGGAACAGAAACCCATAGAAAAAGCCCACCTTCTGAGGTTGTCCAGCTTACACCGGTTTCTTTTGGGAAATATTTTTCCATAGTTTCTAAGAAAACCTCAAGTTTTTCACGATAATATTTTTTACAATTATCAAAGTGAGATACTAAATCCATTTCCGAAAGAAAAGCAGCACATAAATCCTGATTATATTTCGGAGTATTAAGAATATTTCCTTCCTTAATATTTGTCATTTTTTTTATTACACTCTCAGGGCCAATATTAAATCCAACTCTAAGCCCCGGACAAAATATTTTCGAGAAAGTATATAAACCAATCACATTTCCACCTCCACCATGAAGTTTCTGATCTAATGAAAATATTGAAGGAATGGAATCACCATAATACCTGAGGTCGCGATATGGGCTATCTTCAATTATCGGAATTTTATATTCATAGCTCAAATCAAGCAATTGAATTCGTTTCTCATAACTCATAGTAATCCCTGTCGGGTTTTGAAAATCAGGGACAACATAAATGAATTTAGGTAATTTGCTTCGATTCTTTAATTCAAGAATTTTTTGCTTGAAGCCTTTAACATTTGAACCGTCAGTTTCAATATCAACACCAATAAATTCGGGTCGTTCCATTGAAAACGAAACAATCGCACCTGCAAAAGTAGGGCGGTCGAGAATTACGGTGTCGCCGGGATTAAGAAAAAGCCTGCCCGTCAAATCCAGTCCGTGTTGCCCCGATGTTGTAATGAGAATATTTTCTTTTTTTACATTAATATCATCTCTCTCCAAGAAATGAATAATGGAATCAAAAAGCAATTGTTCCCCCGGGATGGCTGAATATTGCATTATTTTTTCAATGTCTTCCTTTAAAATCCTTTCAGATATTTCTCTCATCTCAGATTTTTGAAAAACATTAGGTGAAGGTAATCCTCCGGCCAATGAAATTATTTCCGGATTTGCTAAATATTTTAGTGTTTTACCAATAGGATAACCTTCGTAATCCTTAATGTTTTCACAAAATCTTTCTTGCCAATTTTGAATCATCTTAATAAATTATTAATATGTTCCATTTCCAAATCTGACTCTGATGCCTTTTTTCATCATATCTTTTCCGTCGTTGGTAGCTCGAAGCGCTTTATAGTAAATAACATCACCGATTTTCTCAGCATTATCTTTTCTTTCGTCGTCAGACATAAAATATGCTGCCATAGTATCAAATTCTCTTGCTGTTCCGTCACTTTCATACTTATAAGTCATATTTGTTCCGCTTTCAAGAACTTTATGAGCATTTTCCGTCCAATTAAAATTCTCAATTCCAAGATCTGGATTAATTCGAATATGAGCAGCCAGGCTTACACCTTTGATACCACTTTCGTCAAGTTCTTTAGCACATTGAATGAAATTATGAGGGCTTACGGCGTTTCCAATATTTATTTCATAAATGGGAGTAGTTTTGTCATCTCTAATGTATTCATTAATAATGTTCAACAACATTCTGAATTGCATAGTGTTTTGAGTTGCAAGTAACATAGAAACTTTAAAATTCAAATTCGGAATATCGCGGCCAAAATAACAGGCAGCAATAATTGAACTCCAACTTGGATTCAAAAAGAAATCGGCTCCGTTTTCTTTGGCAGTTCTGATAACTCCATCAAGATAAAATAAATGATTATCATCGGCAACTTCAATTCCTCCAAAATTACCAAAGGGAGTTCCTTGATTTTTTAAAATAATTGCAGACATATTTTCGCCAAGATTGCCGCGATGAAAAGTTTTTCCGGTAACTTCTTCCAGTTTAACAAATCTGCTCTCAGGATGTGGTATTCCAATTAAGTTTGTGCTGCAATATTTTGTGGTTTTCATAATATTTTCAGTCATAGCGAGTGTTGCCATCAGGTCACCACTATAGACATAATAATCGGTTAAGGCAACAACCGAGATCATTTCAGCAGGAATGAAAACAGGGTCGGTTTTAGCAGTTTCGGCAACTTTTTTCATAAATTGATGAGTAACATAAGCTCCTTGAAAACCTGAAACCTGACTTGTAGCAATTCCAAAATTTTTATTATATGAAGGCTTGATCTCTTTTTCAAAATCTTCAACTTTTGGAAATTTTTTAATCAATTTTTCGGCATCGGCAATCATTTCACCAAAGCCTTTTTCATTGAGGATTTTTTTTCGGGTTTCCAAATCCCGCATTTTCTTTATGGTTTGGTTAATTTCATTTGCACCGCCGTGAAATTCTTTTAAAGCATCAATTGCTTTAAGATCGGTGTTTGATAAAAGTTTGTATTTCATGATAGTTTTGTTTTTTGTGAATAAAATATTGTTTTAATTTATGTTTTGTAATCTTCCCTAACAGGGTTGAAAATATCAATTATTTTGCAATCGCTTAAAGCCTTACCCGAGTGGACAGCATTGGCTGGAATTACTGCCATTTTTTTCGAATTCATCAATTGTGTTTCTCCCTCAAGGCAAAGTTCAAAATCACCTTCTATTAGGCAGGAGATTTGTTCATGTATATGAGAATGTTCGGGTAATGAATATCCTTTCTTAATATTCCAAAAAGCAGTCGTCATGTTCTCAGAGTGCACAAATCTGGCTTTATAACCGGGAACAATTTCTTTTTCGTCGATGTTTTTTAATTCTATAAAAGGCATAATTATCGAAATTTATATATTATTACATTTTTTTATCAAAGTTAACAATTATCAACAAGTTTTATAAATAAAAATATTTCCTTAATTCCATAACAAAAATATATGATTCAGAATATTAATTACTTGCATGATTTATAAAAAAATAAATTATCAGCAACAAATTTACTTATTTATCTTATAAAAAACAAAAAACTAACATTTTTCATCTCAAATTGTAAAAATAATTGAATTTTGTAAGAAATTATTTGTAATTTTGATAAATATTAACAATCAAGCTTGAAAAAATGAAAACCAACTTACAAATTGACAGAATTGACAAAAACATTCTTTCATTATTATTAGATAATGCAAGAATTTCTTTTCTTGACATTGCAAGAAAATGCAATGTATCAGGTGCTGCAATTCACCAAAGAATCCAGAAACTGAAAGAAAAAAAAATTATTAAAGGATATTATTGTTCCTTAGATCCAAAAAGTTTGGGTTATTTCACTTGTGCCTATATCGGACTACAAATTAACCTGAATTCATCAAATTCACATGAAGATGTTTTTAATAAAATTAAGGGAATTCCCGAAATTGTAGAATGTCATCATATTACAGGGAAATATTCTTTGTTGATAAAAGTTTATTCTAGAAATAATGAACATCTTAAGCAAATAATTACGAACAAAATTCAATCAATTTACGAAATAACTACTACTGAAACTTATCTTTCGCTTGAAGAGGGTTTCATAAGACATTTGCCTATTTAATAATTTTTATAATTTCGCGGCAAAATTTTAATTTTTAATAAATGAATTACGATCTTTTAGTTATCGGAAGCGGTCCGGGAGGTTATGTTGCTGCCATAAGGGCTTCGCAATTAGGGTTAAAAGTTGCCGTTATAGAAAAAGCCGAAATTGGCGGAATTTGTTTGAATTGGGGATGTATCCCAACAAAAGCCTTATTGAAAAGTGCACAAGTGTTTAAATATGCTTCTCATGCATCTGATTATGGAATAAATATTGAAGGAAAAATAATTGCCGATTTTGAAGCAATCGTAAAACGCAGCCGCGGAATTGCAGAAAACATGAGCAAAGGAGTTCAATATCTTTTCAAAAAAAATAAAATTGATCTGATTGTCGGAACTGCAAAATTAAAACCAGATAAAACTGTTGAAGTTTTTAATTCAGAAGGAATTAAAACCGAATATTCTGCTGAAAATATTATTATAGCTACAGGTGCACATTCACGAGAATTACCAAATTTAAAACAAGACGGGAAAAAAGTTATCGGGTATCGTGAAGCGCTCACTTTGCAAAAAAAGCCTGAATCAATGATCGTTGTTGGTTCTGGTGCTATTGGTTCGGAATTTGCTTATTTTTATAATACAATTGGAACTAAGGTTACTTTGGTGGAATTTATGCCTGAGATTGTTCCCTTAGAAGATAAAGATGTTTCAAAACAATTGGCCAGGTCTTTCAAGAAGGCTAAGATGAAAGTGATGACAAATTCGACAGTTGAATCGGTTGATACAAGCGGTGAATTGTGCAAGGCAATTGTTAAAACAAAAAAAGGTGAAGAAATTATTGAAGCCGAAATTGTTTTATCGGCAGTTGGAATTACGACAAATATTGAAGGTATCGGATTGGAAGAAACCGGAATAAAAACTGAAAAAGGGAAAATATTAGTTGATGATTTTTATCAAACAAATATTCCGGGATATTATGCAATCGGTGATATTGTTCATGGCCCGGCTTTGGCACATGTTGCTTCCCAAGAAGGAATTATCTGCGTTGAAAAAATTGCCGGCAAAAATCCTGAACCACTTGATTACGGAATTATTCCTGCATGCACCTACACCAATCCAGAAGTAGCTTCAGTAGGACTAAGCGAAGAGGAAGCAATTAAGGATGGTTTGGAAATTTTTACAGGGAAATTCCCTTTCACGGCTTCAGGGAAAGCAAGTGCAGCAGGTGCAAGAGATGGTTTTGTGAAAGTAATTATTGATAAAAATACTGATAAATTAATTGGCTGCCATTTGATTGGAGAAAATGTAACGGAGGTGATAGCTGAAGCAGTAGTGGCAATTAAAAATAATTTAACGGGAAAAGATATTCTTCATTCCGTTCATCCTCATCCAACGATGTCGGA
>CAZBSL010000119.1:0-9011 GCA_964494265.1 uncultured Bacteroidales bacterium | reverse complement strand
ATAAAACTGCTCCGACATTAATGTTGATAATTTCTTCTTTTTGTTCGAGGTCAATACCGGAACAAACCTTCACACATTCACCGCATTTATTACAATGCTCATAGTCAATTGCAGGAATTTCAGGAAATTCACTCGGATAGTTTTTATAAATTGCTTTTTGTTTAGTTAAACCGAAGTTAAACGGATCATCAAATTCAACAGGACATATTTCTACCGCTTTTTTAAATTTTTCCGAATCTAAATCACAGCCTGATTTTACATGTCTTGGTTTTATTTTTATTTTTATTTCAAAGTCTCCGACACTTCCAGATTTTGATTCTATATCAGCACCGGTAAAAAGAGTAATATTATTTGATTTTATAATTTTACTATAAAGACGTGAAATAACTTTACGACCGGTTTCATTCGTTGAAAATAATTCATTCCACTGCGAAGATCTTCCACCAACAAAATACTCTCTTTCGATCAGAAAAACTTCCGTACCCATTTCGGCAAGTTCTATTGCTGCACGCATTCCGGCAATTCCGGCACCAACAACAAGGACTGCATTTTTTGAGGGAATTGATATCGGAGTTAATGCCTTTGAATGTTTAGCTCTTTCAATACCGGCCTGCACAAGTTTAATTGCTTTTTCGGTTGCTCCGGGTTTGTTATCCGAATGTGCCCATGAACATTGCTCCCGAATATTTACCTGAACATAATTGTATTGATTTAATCCGGCTCGTTTTACAACATTTCTAAAAGTACTTAAATGTAGTTTTGGTGAGCATGAAGCAACGACGATTCCGTCAAGGTTTTGTTCCTTAATGTCTTCAACAATTTCTTTTTGAGTCGAATCGGCACAGGCAAACATTGTTGTTTTTGAAAGCACAACATCATTTTCTTTGCCTGCGATTTCATTAACTTTTTCGACATCAACATAATCAGAAATATTTGAACCACAATGACAAATATATACACCTATTCTTTTATTCATTTTTTACCTCCTTTCAAGTAACCGGCAGCTTCAGCTGAAGCAGCTCCTGCCGATAAAATTGAATCGGGAATATCCATAGGCCCTGATGAGGTACCTGCAACAAATACTCCGTCAACACTTGTTTTTGCCGGACTTGATAATTCATCAACTTGATTTACATACTCAAAATCATCTTGTTCAACTTTTATGTTTTTAAACATTGTTGAAAAATCGGTATTTGGTAAAATTCCTACAGAAAGAACAACAAGGTCATGCTCGGCTTCTTTAACAATTCCTTGCTGAATATCTTCATATCTTATAATTAAATTACCGTTTTCCTTTTCTTTTATAAGGCCTACTTTTCCTTTAATAAACTCAACACCCATACCTTTTCCTTGCTGATAAAATTCGCAAAATCCTTTTCCAAAAGCTCTTATATGCAAATAATAGATTGTTACATCAGCCATAGGTAATGACCCCATAAGTAATTGAGCCTGCTTGGTTGAATACATGCAGCAAACTTGAGAGCAAATTGGTGTTCCGACGGTTTCATCACGTGATCCCGTGCATAAAACATATGCAATATTATCGGGCATTTTACCGTCTTTTGGACGGAGAACATTATTGAATGGCCTTGTCGGGACTAGTTGCCGTTCCATTTGCATAGCAGTTACAACATTTTTAAACTTGCCAAAACCGTATTGCGGGATAAGTGTAGGATCGAAAAGATTAAAACCTGTTGCAATAATTACGGCTTTAAATTTTACAGTGCTTCTTTTTTCTACCTGAGAAAAATCAATAGCATTAGCAGGGCAAACTTTTTCGCATAATCCGCAAAGGCTGCAATTTTCAATATCTATTGCTGCAATTCTTGGATTAGCAATACTGAAAGGCACATAAACAGCTTTTCTGCCTACCATATCCCACTGATATTGATCTTTTACCACCACAGGGCATTTTTCTTCACAAATTTGACATCCGGTACAATCATCGGTAACATACCTTGGTTTTTCAACAAGTTTTGCTGAAAAATCTTTTACATGATGTTTTTCAATATCCTCAATTACACTATTAGTAAAAATTGAGATATTTGGATGCCTTGCCGTTTCGGAAACTTTTGGGGTTGTGATACATGCTCCACAATCAAGAGTTGGAAAAACCTTGCTGAGATGAATCATTTTCCCTCCTATCGAAAGGTCTTTTTCTACAAGTAGAATTTTGAAGCCGATGTTAGCAAGGTTTAATGCCGCTTCTTCACCAGCAATACCTCCACCTATCACAAGGACATCATATTCGTTTGATTTTGTCATAATGGTTTGACATATTTTATAATAATTAATTTTTTTGCTCTTTGATAACCATGACAATATATCTAGTTAGATAAAGCTTTTACAAAATTTTTCATGTGCTTAACAAAAGGATCGGAACAAACTGAGCATATTGCGGCCATTTTTAATTTGGCTGGGTCTATCCCTTTTTCTTTCATTTTTTCGTGTGTTTGTTTAACTAATTCACCTGTTCTTAGAGTACAAGTTTCACTAAATGAACAATCGGTTCCATCTGCTGCAATAAAAACTCCGTCAAAACCTTTTTCAAATGCATGTAATATCCATTTTGTTTTTATAGCACTTGAACAAGGAATATTTATTGTATAAACAGTTGGGGGATAATGTTTTTTCAGAAGACCCGCTAAATCAATAGCGGGATCTGAAATTTTTTCCGTAGAAAATACCAGAATTTTTGGAGCAGGTTTTTTGTTCTCCATTTTTTTTATCCTTTTTTTAAATAAATTTTAAAATAACCTGAATCTTCAACAGTACCGAGATATTCATGGCCTTTTTTATTTGCCCATTTTGGAATATCTCTTTTTGTACCTTCATCGGCTGAAAGAACTTCCATGATTTCACCAGAACCAATAGTTCCAATAGCTTTTTTTGCTTCCAATAATGGTCCCGGGCAAGCTGTTCCCCGTGCATCAACTGATTTATTTACAGTTAAAGCTTGTAATTCGTCTTGTGTCATAACTTTAAATTTTTATTTTTATATAAATAATTGAATTTTACTTTCTTCGGCATCAATTAAAAAAGTTGCTACTCCGCAAATATTAAGATTTGGATAATCAATTAACTCTTCTTTTTTAATTCCCATTAAATCCATAGACATTTCACAAACATTAATCTCTACACCTAATTCTGCAGCAGTTTTAAATAATTCATCTAATGAAGCTACATTTTTCTTTTTCATAAGAGATTTTAACATTGACGTTCCAATGCCTCCCATGTTCATTTTTGATAATTTAAGTTTTGAAGTTCCCTTGGGTAACACTAATCCAAACAATTTAGACATGAAATCTTTGTTTTTGACTTTTTTGGTTTTGTCGCACAAAGCTGTTGTTGCCCAAAAAGTAAAGAACAATTTAACCTTCATATCCATCGCAGTTGCACCCGTCGCAATTATCAAAGCAGCAAGCAGTTTATCAAGATCGCCGGAGAAAACTACCATAGATAATTGATCCTCTGTACCTTTTTCTAAGCTTGCTACTTTTTGCTGTAACTCTTTTATGCTTTGTTCAATACTTTCCATAAACGTTTCTCATTAATTATTTTAATTTATTTTGCAAAGTTAAAAAATATAATGAGATATTTATATATATAAATTTGTTAAATAAACATGTGAATATCGGCTTCTTCAGCAGCAGTCAAATATTCTCCAATCCCACAAATATCATCAACGAGAGCATTGAAATCTTCTAATTTTTCACCACCCCAAATTTTACCGGCAAGGCTACAAATATAAATTTTCACATTTGTCATATCTTTAGCCATCTCGAAAAAATCATACCATTCGGGTACGTTCACAACTTTGAGTTGTTTGATAAAATGTTCTTTTAATTCAAGTGCTTCAGATACATTATCAATTTTATTTTCATTTCCTTTAATAAATGCTCGAGCACCTTGCAATAAAACAAATACTTCAACGTCCATGTCGTCGGCAGCAGCACCACTCAAGATAACCCCTGCACCTATTAATTTATCGAGGCTACCTGAAAATAGCCCCATACACAATTTTGCCATAATTTATCTTTTTTATAAAATTTTAATTTTTACTACTATTTAAATGCTAAAATTTTCATTCTCCCATTTAATCATTCTTTCATTTTATCAACCGCCGCATCCGCCTGATTCTTCAGCTTTTGGAGCAGCTTTACCTCCTGATTCACCTTCACCTTCTTCAATTAGGTCAGGAAATGATTTATTCCATTGTTGCCAACCTCCATCAATTAAGTAAACATCGTTAAATTTTAATAATTTAAGTGTCGGGCAAGCTAATGATGCTCTATTTATATTTTCAGAATAGATGTAAATTTTATCTCTTCTGTTAGAAATTTTTGAGGAAAATTCCAATACACCTCTCGGAACATTTATTGCACCGGGAATATGGCCATTTATATATTCATCTTTCTCACGGCAATCAATAATTTTTATTTCGCCGTGATTATCAATAATTGCTTTCAAATCATCAACACTTACTTTTGAGATGTTATTTTGTGCTTCGTTTACTTTTTGGCTAACATCATCGTAAGTATTATCCATTTTTGCACCACATCCGGCAATTAAAAATAGAATAAAAAAAACATAAATGAGCTTATAAGTTTTCATAACTAATATGTTTTATGGTTAAGCATTTATTTTGTTTTCCATTCATTGTATGCACCATCATAAATTTTTACATTAGGATAATCAAGCATTGATTCCATAGCCATAAAAACAATTCCTGCACGGGCACTTGTTGCACAATATAAAATTACTTCTTTATCCGGTGTGATTCCTGCATCCGTTAGAAGTTTTGAAATCTCCTCGGATGATTTTAATGTCCCGTTTTCTTCAACTACAATATTTTTGTATTCAAAGTTTTTAGCATTCGGTATATGTCCTTCATCAAATTCCTTCTGGCTTTGTACATCAACAATAATTACCTTAGGGTTTTTAAGATTTGATTTTACATAGTCATAATCAACAATAATTTCTTTATTGATAGAAGGAGAACATGTTACGGGGGTTATTTTAGTGGCATATTTTGTTACTGGTTTTCTTGCTGCTCGCCAGGCTTTCATGTGCCCGTCTAAAATTTTTACGTCTTTAAATCCGAGATATTTTAATATCCAGTATAATCTTCCGGCATTGACATTTTTTCCATTATCATAAATGATAATTTTTTTGTCTTTATTAATTCCTTTTTCTCCTAATTCCTTTGAAATTTCTGCGGGGTTTTTTAAAACACCTTTAACATCACCCGGTTTGTAAAGGGTTGTAAGATCAACATTTACAGCATCCGTAATATGCACTTTTGCATAATCGCTTGCTTTTCGTGTTGATACTAATACCACATTATCATCCTTCATTATTTTTGCAGTTTCTTTCGCAGAAATAAGATTGCTTTGAGAAAATATATTCGTACTAAATAAGAATATAGCGGATAAAAACAATCCTATTAATATTAATTTTTTCATTGTTTGTTTATTTTAATTTTTATTAATTATCTTTTTTCTAATTTTTTCGATTTAAAAAACTATCCACCGCAACCGCCTGCATCAGGTGCTGCCGCACTACCAGAATCAAAATCAGGATCCCATGCAATTATTCCGCCTGATAAATTTTTAACATTGGTATAACCTAATTCGGTTAATGCTTTAGTTGCTAAGATACCTCTGTCACCTTTTTTGCAATAAAGAATAATTTCTGCATCTTTCTCAGGAGTATATAAAAACTCTTCTTCCCAGAAAGCATCATCACCAATCTTAAATTCGATTAAACCTCTTGGAATAAGTAAAGAGCCTGGAATATTACTTTTTTGATATTCTGCAACTTGACGAACATCTATTAAAAGAAAATCTTCCTGATTCTCTATTTTTTTGTTTAATTCCTCAACTGTAATTTCTTGAACATACGGTCTTGTACCGGCGGCCAAATCGCTTCCATTTTCATAAATATTTGAGCAAGCTGCAAATAATATGATTATGAAAAAACCTGATAACCATTTATATAAATTAATTTTTCGCATACTTATAATTTTTATTTTGATTAAAATGCACTAAACCTACCGGTTTTTTCATTCCACTTAACAAATACATACCAAATTAGTATTATAAATAAAACAAGCCCGAAAGCACCCGGATAACCTAAATAATCAGGTAAATAATTCTTAAAATCCCAACTTTGCGGAAGTGATTTTACAATGGGGGGGACGATGTAAAGTTTTGAAATAGGAGAGATTAACAAGAAACCAAGTGCAGAAGCCCAAAGTTTAACTTGCCCTTCACCCACTCTCCAAAGTGTACCAACGGCACAACCTCCGGCTATTGTCATACCAAGTCCGAAAACAAAACCACCAATAATTGCTCTAAAGAAAAAATGAGGAAATACCCAGGTCATTTCTCTTGCCCGAGCGGCTACGTCGCCAATTCCTATGCCAAAATATTTTATTATGGTAAATCCGAAAACTCCAACCACTAATCCGGCCATAACACCAACCGAACCATCAGCTTCGCCTGTCATAAATGGGTCTCGAAATGCTTTTACGATACAAAATCGTGAACGCTGACTGATTAAACCCATTAACATTCCAATGATTATGAACCAAGTCATAATTTTATTGCTGCCTGAATATTGATAGGCAATAATAAAAGTTATTATTAAAACTATCCATCCAAGATATATTTGCCATCTGCCGCTTTTTCCGGTACCTGCCAAAAAAATATAACTTTTACCACTACTGAATTTTGGGAATTTCTCCATTTCCCACATTAAATATTTTAATGCAATTATAACTCCAACAAATAATCCAATTGTGAAAATAATTGCACCCCCTGAAAGTGCAGGCATTCCACTAAAAAATGCTCCAATCGTACAGCCAATACCAAAGGTTGCACCAAGAGCCATTAGTGATCCGCCAATAAATCCTTTAATTAATTCTCCTTTTGGTGGAATTCTGAAAGCAAATTCTTTTGAAAACAGAGCTCCGATAAATGAACCAATTACAAGGAAAAGACATAACATACCATACAAACTTGCATTAGTAGGTGTTGCATTTTCTAAACCAAAAATTCCAATTAGCTTAAAAACATTTTCACCCCAATTATTTATTCCACCACTTGCTCCCCACGGACTTTTAATTGCAAAAAGTAAAATATTTAGGGTTCCGAGAACAATTGCCCCAACCCATACGGGCCAGTGTTTGGCAAAAAATGTTTTGAATAAGTTACCCAATACGCCGGATTCCTTAGTTTTCTTCGACATTTTTACCTCCTATTTTTTCTGAATTAAAAAACGAAAAAATCCACCATCTAACTCTCCCTCTTCCAGCAATTTATTTCCGGATTTCTCACACCATCGAGGTAAATCTGACTTAGTACCAGGGTCAGTTCCAATCATCTCAAGAATTTGTTCGGATTTTAGCCCTTTCATTGCCTTGGCTAATTTCATCATAGGCATAGGACATGATAGTCCTTTGCAATCAAGTGTCTGATCAATTTTATTTTCCATTTTTTATATATTTTTAATATTAATTAAATTTTGAGCAAATATTGTAAATATATTTTCCCATTGTGAAAATATTAACATGACGTATCACTCAAATTGAAGTGTAAGAATTCAATAAAAATAATGATGCAAATCATGTTATTAAATGATTTATTGTTATTTTTGCGTAAATTTTTTGTTAATTTTTATATGAATAAGTATCTTTATCCAAATAGTTGTACAGTATATCAAACAACTATTGATTGTTTTAACTATCTAACACCTAAGGAAATTCAAGAAGTTGAAAATAATCAGGTCGAGGTGTTGTTTAAAAAGGGAGAAACTATTGCCAAACAAGGCTCCTTTGCTTCATACATAATATTATTAACTGAAGGTTTAATAAAAATATATGTAGAAAATGCAAATGAAACCTTAATTTTAAAAATAGTTTCAGAAGGAAATTTAATAGGTCTTCCCGCTCTGTTTGAGGAAAAAAACGTTTTTCCGTACTCTGTTCTAACTTATAAAAATTCCACTGCCAAATTAATTGATATTAATATTTTTAAAAAACTTATTAAAGAAAATTCAAAATTTTCTTATGAAGTAATGAAAATAATCAGTTCAAATGCTATTCAAGTTTACGGTAGATTTTTTTGTTTTGAAAAAAAACAATCATACGGGCGATTAGCTGATATTATTCTTTGTCTTTCAAACAATATATTTAGAAACTTTAAATTTACTCTTCCGCTCTCCCGTAAGGAACTTGCTGAGCTTGCAGGAATGTCTTCGGAAAGTGTTATCAGGATTTTAAAGAAATTCAAAGATGAAGGGCTTATTAAAGAGAATTGTAATACTATTGAAATTATAGATCCTGAACGACTAACAAAAATAAGCCAACACGGATAAATCTAAAATTAAGCTCATAAAACTTTAGGTTTTAAGGATTAATATCGCAAGCTTATACAAATAAGTAAGCTAACTGATTTATTCATAAAATTTAAAAAACTACTCTCAAATTTTATAATTAAATACAAGGAAACATGGGAGTAGTAATTGGGAAAATAATATTTTTAGTTTTCCGTTTAAATAACAAAAAAATATTGATGTCGGCATACAAAAACAATTATTTATTTTCTTTATTAATATTTACATTTCTCTTTGTAATTGGTTGCGGGAAAGATGAAGGCCGGCAAGAAATACCCTTTGTTTATGTAAATTTCACTATTTATCCGACCACAACTATTGACCATATTGAAATTGGTGGTTGGAAATATTTTAATAGTTATGGTTATAGAGGTGTTCTAATTTATCGTCCTTCACCTGACGAATTCGTGGCTTTTGAAAGAACCTGTCCTTACGACCCTGAAATTAAAACAGCAAGGATTGAAGTTGAATCCTCATTTTCAACAGCAATTGATACTACCTGTGGATCAAGGTTTATACTGATTGACGGTTCACCGTTCGAAGGCCCCGCAAAAGTCTTATTAAAGCAATACCGTACAAGCTTCAACGGAAATGCGCTTCATGTTTTTAATTAG
>CAZBSL010000118.1:6568-9015 GCA_964494265.1 uncultured Bacteroidales bacterium | reverse complement strand
TACTTTTCTTTGGAAAAATAAATCTAAGAAAGAAATAAACTGCCATTGCCCAGAAAGTATCTCCGCTATAATCTGCAATAAACTCAGGAAGAATTTCAGCAAAATATCTTGATCCTATTCCTAATAAACATGATAAGATAATTAAGGCAAAATATTTGATTCCGATTTTCATATATTGTAAATGATACATATTACCAAATCCAGATATGGAAATTAGAAATTTGGACTTCTCCTGAATTTCCAATTTCCAAACTTGTCCGTATGGATTTCATTTTGTAAGCCTTTTCCGCAACATATTTAAAGCAGTAAGGGCTGCCTTCCTGATATTCCTACCTCTATGTTCACCAAATAAAAACTTTTGTGCAGTGCAATCATTTGGCGAAGCAAGGGCAATCCACGTTGTTCCGACAGCTTTTCCTTCAACCGCTCCTCCGGGCCCGGCTATACCTGAAGTTGCAATTGCAAAATCGGTATTGAATTTGCTTTTCACACAGATTGCCATTTCTTTAACAACATCTTCGCTAACTGCCCCGTTATCAATCAAAGTTTGATGTTTCATTCCAAGAATTTTTTCCTTAATTTCATTTGAATACGCAACCACTGAACCGATATAATAATTAGAACTTCCGGGAACACTTGTAATCATTTTTGCAATTGCTCCACCCGTACAACTTTCGGCTGTCGAAATGCTTGCTCCACTTTTAATCAATAATTTTCCTATAATTTCTTCGAGTTTATCATTATCGTAACCAAAAATCTCATCGTGAATAATTTTCTGAAGTTCTTTTGTTTTTAATTCAACTTCTTTTTTTAATTTTTCCTCGCTTTCTCCATATGCCGAAATTCTTAATCTGACAATTCCCGGCTGGGGTAAATATGCCAGCTTCATATTTTCTGATAAATTATCTTCCCAATCGGAAATAATTTCTGAAAGATGAGATTCGCCGACACCTTGTGTTAAAATTGTTTTATGATAGATTGCATTTGTTTTAAAATGCTTTAAAAGTTTTGGAATAACAAAATCCTCCATCATCGGTTTCATTTCAAAAGGAACTCCGGGCATAGAAACAAAAATTTTTCCGTTTTTTTCAAACCACATTCCCGGTGCTGTTCCGTTGTTATTTGAAATTGGAATACAACAATCCGGGATTTCTGCTTGTTGGCGATTTATTTCATTTACTTTAAAGCCTCTGATTCTAAATATTTTCTCAACATTTTCATAAGCTTTCTTATTAAAAACAAGTTTGGAATTAAAAAATTCGCATAAAGTTTCTTTTGTAATATCATCTTTTGTTGGGCCGAGGCCTCCGGTAATTATTATAATATCAGACCTTGACATGCTTTCTTCAAGGGTTTTTAAAATATGTTCTTTATTATCGGAAATACTTAGCGACTGATAAACTTTTATACCTGATGCGTTTAAGCTTTCTGCTATCCATGAGGAATTTGTGTTAATTACTTGACCAATAAGCAACTCATCTCCAATACTAATTATTTCGGCTTGTATGTTTTTTGACATTTTTTGATTTTATATTATATAAATTTTTCGGAATAAATTAAATTTCAATATATTTGCAGATTTTTCTCTAAAAATCCATAACTTAAAAAATTATGAGCGAATATAAAGAATCTGAATTAATAATAAACTCCGACGGCTCAATTTATCATTTAAAATTGCAGCCAGGGCAGATTGCTGATACAATTATTGTAGTTGGAGACCCTGATAGGGTTCCTGAGGTTTCAAAATATTTTGATAAAATTGAAACCAAAGTTCAAAATCGCGAAATAGTAACTCATACCGGATTTTTCAACAATAAACGACTTTCTGTACTTTCAACAGGTATGGGCACTGACAATATTGATATTGTTATGAATGAACTTGATGCTCTGGTCAATATTGATTTTAAAACAAGGGCTCAAAAAAATAAACTAACGGCTTTAAACATTATCAGGCTTGGTACATCAGGTGCTATTCAGCCTGATATTCCAACTGATGCAGTCGCAATATCAGTTGCCGGACTTGGACTTGACGGATTACTAAATTTTTATAGGATAGATAAAGATATTCTTAATGTAGAACTTGCCGATGCATTTATTAAGCATGTTGACTGGAATAAGAATTTGCCTAAACCTTATGCAGTTGAAGGTTCAAAATTTCTTTTAGATAAAATTGGAAAAGACTTTTATCAGGGGATAACAGCAACTGCTCCGGGTTTTTATGGGCCACAGGGTAGAGTTTTGAGGCTCGGAATACAAAATCCCGAATTAAATGAAAAAATGCAAACCTTTAATTTCAACGGCGAAAGAATAATTAATTTTGAAATGGAAACTTCTGCTCTTTATGGGCTTGGAGGTTTGCTCGGGCATAATATGATTACTGTTTGTGCCGTAATTGCAAACAGGGTGAACAATACCTATAATAAAGATTATAAAAAAGTTATTGAAAG
>CAZBSL010000118.1:4937-6468 GCA_964494265.1 uncultured Bacteroidales bacterium | reverse complement strand
TCTTTTGATCACTAAATTTCAATACCCTGATATTGATGATATTAAAATCAAGAATCAAATTGCTAAAATTCAAAAGAATATTTGGTTAGAACTGAACGACAGCTTTACGGCTCTTGAAAAAATCAAAGTATTTAACCACATCTTATTTGAGGCTTATAAATTCCATGTGAACATCAATAAAATAAGCTTTCAAAATTTTTTTATAAACAATGTGTTGGAAACAAAAGAATGTTCTTCGATTTCCATGGGTATTCTTTATCTTATTCTTGCAAAAAATTTAGGTATTCCTGTTTTTGGGATTAATCTTCCGGAGCAATTTATTTTAGCGTATATAGAAAAATCTTATAAGAATAAAATTACTGAAGATTTTAATCCTGAAGTACTTTTTTATATAAATCCAACAAATAAAGGTTCAATCTTTAAAAAAGATCAAATTGATTATTTTCTCAAACAAATGAATATAAAACCCGAAAAATCACATTATCATTCTTGCGATAATTTATTAATTATTCAAAGATTATTATCCGAACTTGCAATTGTCTCTGAGAATTCGGAGTTTTCAGATAAAGTTTTCCAATATACCGAACTTCTGAAAATTACTAAAACAAAAAAAAGTTAGCTTATTTATTTACTTAGTTTTCAGGGTTTGTGTTATTGTGAAGACAAGCGAAACTTTAGGTCTTATGACAAACGTGTTTTCTATAATTCTTACTAATCCTAAGTCTTTGTATATTTGCAAAAAACCGAACTCAGAAAAGTGAAAATTATTTCTTATGAAAATCAGACATTTTACCATACCAGCATTTATTCCCGAATTGGCCTGCCCTTTTCAGTGTATCTATTGCGATCAAAAAAAAATATCCGGTCAAATTAAAATTCCCGAACCTGATGAAATAATTCAAACAATTGAAGAACATTTATCGACTATTCCGAAAAGAAGAAGTTTTGTTGAATTCGGGTTTTTTGGTGGAAATTTTACAGGAATTCCTCTTGAGAAACAAGAAGAATTATTAAAACTCATTAGACCCTATATAAAAGACTCGTCCATTTCTTCAATTCGATTGTCAACGCGCCCTGATTATATTACACATGAAAACTTAAAATTGTTGAAAAAATACAATGTTAAAACTATAGAACTTGGTGCACAGTCGATGGATGATGATGTTTTAAATAAATCAAAACGAGGGCATTCGAGCGAAGATGTCATTAATGCAGCTAAGCTGATTAAAAGTTTCGATTTCGACCTTGGTTTACAAATGATGATTGGTTTACCCGGAGACACTTATGAAAAATCTATTTATACTGCAAGACAAATCGTGAAACTTGGAGCAAGCAATACACGAATCTATCCCACTCTTGTTATTAAAGATACGAAACTTGAGAAAATGTATAATCAGGGAAAATATACACCTTTAAATCTGGAAGAGGCTATAAAATGGTCAAAAAAATTACTTTTGATTTTTGAAGAAGCCAATGTAAATGTAATCAGAATGGGCCTTCATCCTTCAGAAAACTTACTTAGTGGAAGCGA
>CAZBSL010000118.1:0-4837 GCA_964494265.1 uncultured Bacteroidales bacterium | reverse complement strand
ATATCATATTTCTTTCGGCGGAGCTTTTTATGCCTTTGTCGATGCCGATGAATTGGGAATTAGTATGGCTTCCGAAAATGTGGATCAACTCATCGACTATGGTATGAAAATTAAACGTGAAGTGATGAAAACTAAAGAAATTCGACATCCGCTTGAAGATGATCTTGGTTTTCTTTACGGTACAATTTTTTATGGGAAAGCACACGATAAAATAAATGATAGCAGAAATGTTTGCATCTTTGCTGAAGGTGAAGTCGATCGCTGCCCAACCGGAACCGGAGTTAGTGCACGAATGGCTCTTCATTATAAACAGGGAATTATCGATTTAGATCAAACTATGTTGATTGAAAGTATTATAGGAACGGTTTTTAGCGGAAAGGTTTATAAAACTCTGTCTTTTGAAAACTATGAAGCCGTAATTCCAGAGGTTGAAGGACAGGCTTTTATAACAGGGAAAAACGAATTCGTTTTCGACCCTGATGATAATATTAAAGAAGGTTTTATTTTGAGATAAATAATATTGGAAATTTGAAATTCGGAAAAAGACTAAATTTCAAATATGTATATTTGATTTTTTTTTAAGCGTAATAAACTTAAAATTGTAACATAAAAAATTATTTACATGAAGCAATTAATTATTAGATTATCAAAAATACTTTCTTTAAGTGTTCTTGTGCTTTTGAATTTAACATCTTTCTCGAAAACAGAGAATACCGTTGTTAATAAACAGGAAATTTTTGCACCCGACACAATTTTTTCTGAGATTGAGAACAAACTCAATTCTCTCAAAGGAGTTGAAATAAAAAAAACAAAAGGTCATCCCTTTTTTAATGATGCCTATGAATTACTAATCACTCAGCCGCTTGATCATAAAAATTCTGATGGAGAAAAATTCACACAAAGAGTGTTTCTTTCTCATTTAGATTTTGATAAGCCGGTTTTGTTTGTAACCGAAGGCTATGGAGCTTATTACGCACAAAATCCCAATTATATTAATGAGCTTTCGCCTATTTTAAATTCTAATCAAATAATTGTGGAACACAGATATTTTGGCAAATCTGTGCCTGATTCTATCAATTGGCAATATTTAACTGTAGAACAATCAGCTAATGATCATCATAAAATTATTGAAATTCTAAAACAAATTTATCCTGAAAAATGGGTAAGCACAGGAATAAGTAAAGGAGGGCAAACCTCAATGTATCACCGTTATTTCTTTCCCGATGATGTTGATGCCACAATTCCTTATGTCGGGCCTTTGAATTTTTCGATTGAGGACACTAGAGTTTATGATTTTTTCGAGCAGGTGGGAAGCGAAGAATGCCGTGATAAATTATATAATTTGCAAATCGAACTTCTAAAAAATAAAGATAAACTTATGCCTTATTTTTCTGAACTCTCAGATGAATATGGCTATGAATACCCTTTCAGCGATGAAGCTGCATTTGAATACGTTGTTTTGGAATATCCGTTTGCTTACTGGCAATGGAGTTCAGCACCAGATTGTTCGATGATACCTGAAAGTGCCGATTCGGCAAAAAAAATTATTTCATATTTAAGTAAAATGTCTTCTTTTGATTATTTTTCTGTTTCAGGTATTAAAAAACTTCAACCTTTCTTTTATCAGGCCTTAACCGAAATAGGATATTATGGTTATGACACTACTTATTTCAATGGGCTTATAACTTCAATTCCCGATAATACTTTTTCATTTTGTGCTCCGGAAAACACTAAAGTTGAGTACAATCCGAAGATTATGAAGAAAGTAAATAAATGGATTCAGAAAAAAGGAGACAATTTTATTTTTATTTATGGAGAATTGGATCCCTGGAGTGCTACTGCTGTAGATTTGAAAGGGAAAACAAATTCAATAAAAATTGTAAAAAAAGAGGGCTGTCATCGCACCCGGATTAATAATTTACCGGAAAGCCAACGAAAAATAATTTTTTCGACTTTAAACGAATGGCTTGGCCTTAATATCAAAGAAAAAAAATAATTCTCAATTCTATATTCTCAAATCCAAAATCCCAAAAACATGATAAAAAATTCAAGATTTCTTATTAGTATTTTCATCCTTTCGTTTGTTTTATTTTCGGTAAAAACTTTTTCCTGCACCGATATTATTGTTGGGAAAAAAGCCTCAAAAGATGGCTCAGTAATAACTTCTCATACAGGAGCTGCTCCCGAATGCAGGGTTCATGTTGTGCATGGCAAAACCTTTAAAAAAGGTGAAATGGCAGCGGTGTATTATGGTTTACAGGATGTTGAAAAACCACTTTATGAGTATGGCGAAATTTTAGGATATATTCCTCAGGTTGAAAAAACATACACATATTTTCATTCGGGTTACTCGCATATGAATGAGTTTCAACTTGCTATTGGCGAGAGCACAATGAGCCAGAAAAAAGAATTGGAAGTAAGCCGTGAAACAGGTAAGCAAATTATGACAATTGAACAGGCTCAGGCTTTTGCTTTGCAAAGATGCAAGACTGCTCGTGAAGCAATAAAGCTAATTGGGTATTTAGTTGATAAATATGGTTTTCTGCCCTCTTGCGGGCCTAATTCCGAAGCCCTTTGCATAGCTGACCCAAACGAAGCCTGGGTTTTTGAAGTGTTTAGTATCGGAGCCGATTGGGAACCTGAAAGCGGTAAGCCCGGAGCAATTTGGGCTGCACAAAGAGTGCCTGATGATCATATTGCAATTGTCCCAAACTGGAGTATAATTAAGGAAATTCATCCTACAGACACTAATAATTTCTTTGTTTCTAAAAATTATTTGCAAGCTGCTATCGACTTTGGCTGGTTTAATCCTGCTGAGGGAAAACCATTTATTTGGCAAGATGTTTATTCCCCTCTCCCACGGGAATGGGCAAGCGGAAGATTTTGGTTGTTTTTCAGTACTTTTGCCCCTTCTTTCAAGGACTGGCCCGACAAAAGTTGCAAAAATCCCTATTCAGGAAACAGGCCTTATGTACAATATATTGAGCCCCTTTCTTATTTCCCTTTTTCGGTAAAGCCCGATGAGAAACTTTCTGTGCAAGATATTATAGCCTATCAAAGATCAACTTTTGAGGGAACAATTTACGATATGACTGCGGGTAAAGAATGGCTGGTTCCGGGAAAAGATGGAAAGTATGAAAAAAGCCCATTAACTACCCCTTTCCCAACTAAGGCTATGCGTGAGCTTCTTGATATAACTTATCGAAGAAATGTTTCGAGAGGTGGTTACGGAATGGTAGCCCAACTCAGAAGTTGGTTGCCCGATCCTATTGGCGGAGTTTATTGGTTTTATCTTGATAATCAATACACAAGTACTTATGTCCCGATTTATGCAGGTGTTCAGAAAATTTCCGATTATTATAAAACTTACGACCCAAACCATTTCGATGAAAATTCAGCCCGCTGGAATATTGATTTTGTTGATAATCTGATGTATCTCTATTGGCAGGAAGCAGTTAAAGATTTATTGGAGCTTCGCGACCCGCTTGAGAAATCATTTTTCGAACAACAAAAAACTGTTGAGGAAGAAGCATTAATTTTGTACAAGAAAAAACCTGAAAAAGCTGATAAATATCTTACGGAATATACTAAAAAATGTATGGAAGAAACCGTAAAAATGTATAAAGAACTTAGAAATAAATTAATTACAAATTATACAAATAATAAATTAGGCTTGTAATAAGTGCCTTGAATTGAAAGTGCCTAAAATAATTAAAGTTATTCTCTCTTGACACTTAATTTTAGGCACTTTAAGTACTTTAGGCACTCTAAATATTTTAATAACTTTTACTCATATGAAAACATTTAAAGTCGATAAAGATATTATTTTGAAAGAGATTACTTTAGAGGATGCTAAAGCAATTTTCAAAACCATAAATGAGCAAAGAGAATATCTTGGCCAATGGCTTCCGTTTGTTGAAAAAACTAAGGAAATTAAAGATACTGAAAATTTTATCCATTCCGTAATTTATGAGGCGGAAGAAAAAAGAGAACTGATTACTGTGATTTTTTATAAAGATAATTTTGCCGGAATAATCGGTTTTAAAGGCAGCGATAAATTGAATAGGAAAACAGAAATAGGTTATTGGCTTTCTGAAGAATATCAAAAATTAGGAATAATAAGCCTTTCGATAAAAATTCTTTTGAAGTATGCTTTTGAAGAAAATGGAATTAACCGTGTTCAAATAAAATGCGCCGTTAGAAACCAAAAAAGTAAAAAAATTCCAAAACGATTGAATTTTCAGTTTGAAGGAATTGAAAGGGATGGAGAACTATTATCAAATAATTGTTTTACCGGCCTTGAGGTTTATAGTTTAATAAAAACGGATTGGGATTTTGGCAGGAACTTATAAATTAGTTCATATTGATTAAATATATTTTGGCTAAATAGTATTTTGATATTCGGACTATAATAAATACCTTTTAGAGGTTGAAGAAAAGGTAAACAGCAAACCCCAAAATGCTCCGACTCAAAGAAAACTCTTTAAACAGGGATATTCGTTTTCAAAGGAAGATTCGTTTGATCAGTTAAAAATTTGGGATTATATCTGGAATAATTCTTCAGATTTTTGGATAAAAATTCAATCCTTTTTGTTTTGCGAATCTCAAATCAAAAATAAAGACTTCCTGATCTATTCATGGAATATCATAAAACACTGGCAAAAGCATGTTGACAATTGGGGTCATTGCGACGGATTATCAAAAATTTACACAAAAATTCTTGAATTAATTCCCGAAGAAGTTTTAGAGAAACTTAAACTATGGAACAAATCGGAAAATCAATGGGATAAAAGGCAATCGCTCGTGAGTCTTTTATATTTCAGCAGAACAAAAAAAA
>CAZBSL010000117.1:0-9070 GCA_964494265.1 uncultured Bacteroidales bacterium | reverse complement strand
GGAACACATCCTTTATTAACACCTTCAATAAAACTATCCACACATTTTCTAATATCACCATGGTATCCTCCTTCAAGAACAGCAAAAATATTTCCGAATGAACGACGAAGTTTTAAACCGCATTGAAAAAATGCATCAAGTGAATAATTCAAATTCAGTAATCTGTCAAGTTTATATCCGTCGAAACCGGCAGAAACAGCAATAACATCGGGATTAAAATCGACAGCCTTCATAATTGCTTTATTAATAGCGGCTAAAAATTCTTTATCTCCACTTTCGGGAATTAAAGGAATATTCAGAGTAAATCCGTTTCCTTTTCCTTCTCCTTTTTCATTTTCCATGCCTGTGAAAGGATAAGCATACAATTGGTGTATCGAACAGAAAAACACCTTGTTGGTATCATAGAAAACCGCTTGTGTTTGATCACCATGATGGCCATCGATGTCGAGTATAAATACTGTTTTTCCTTCATCGACAAGCTTTTGTGTTGCAATTGCAATATTATTAAAGAAACAAAAACCGGCAGTTTTATTTCTTCCGGCATGATGCCCGGGAGGCCTTACAACGGCAAAATCATTTTGCTCAGAGGCAAGTATTGTCAATCCAACCGCTATTCGGGCTGCTTCATAAGATGATTTAGAAAGTTGAACTTCGGCATGCATTTTGTTATTCAAACATGCCTCTTTTATCATTTTTATATATTCTTCGTTATGAATTAGAGAAAAATATTTTTCCCCATCAGCCTCAGTATTTTCAACATCCTTAAAATCCTTAATCCGATAAGAACCCTCGGCTTTACTATCAACATTATGTTGTAGAAATTTTTCGTTAAAAAGAATTTTCATTGATTTTTTCTTACAAAGTAAATACTTTTTATTATATATTTTAGAAAATCAAAACTTTTAATTGTTCTAAATTTTTTTTTAAAATAATTTTTTATTTTAAATATTATGATTTACAAGCTGTTTTAATGGATACAAAACATTTTTGGAAACATTTTGCATTTATTTCGTTTCCGGTATTATTATTTATTTATTTTTGCTAAAATTTAAAATCATAAAAAATGACTGATTTGTTTAAAAAAATTTTAGAGCGGGTAAGAGAAAAAGCATTTACTAAAGAATTAGAAAAATTTACAATTACAGACCTTTGTAAAGAATTCGATGTTTCTGAAGATACCATAAGAAAATATGTTCGCAATGAAGAAGACCTTGTTGAAAAAGTATTAGAATTTGAACGCGAAAGCTTTAAGGAAATATTTCTAACTCACAATTTTGAAGGTGTTAATGCAATTGATATTTTACTTATGGTTAGTAAAGAAATAGCTTTGCGATTTAAAGATGTAAGCCCCTCTTTTACTTTTGAGCTTAGAAAACGTTTTCCGGAAACATATCAAAAACATTTTGATTATAGAATTGAATTTATTTTTTCAAAAATAAAAATCAACTTGCAAAAAGGTATATCACAGGGAATTTACAGAGAAGATTTAAGCATTGAGCTTATTTCACGATTATACATTAGCCGCCTTATCGACCTGCATAATCCCGATTTTTTTCCACCCGAAAAGTTTTCGTTTGAAACTCTTTTCGATACCATGTTTGAAAGTCTTATCAGGAATATTTCAAATGAAAAAGGCTTAAAATATTACGAGAAAAAGAAAAAGGCTATCAAATTTTAATTTCGATATGATGGATACAAAACTTAAAAATATTCTTAAAGAGATCCGTCTGATATTCATGAAATATGGAATTAGAAATTACTCGATGGATGATATTTGCAGAAATATAGGAATATCAAAAAAAACATTATATAATTATGTTGATAACAAGACCGATCTAGTACAGAAAGTACTTGACTATGAATTTACCATGGATAATGGCCCTCTTAGAGTTATTTCAATTAAGGGAAACGCTATTGATATTCTTCTCAACGTAAGTATGCGGATTAATAAAGAATTTGAAAATTTTAATCCAATATATATTTTTGAATTAAATAAATATTATCCCAAAATCTTTAAAGAATTCGTTGAAAAAAAAAGAAAATCAGCTTACGAAAAGATTTATAAAAACCTTGAACAAGGTATTAACGAAGGTATTTATCGTAAAGATATAGACATTGAATTGGTTTCAATATTATATATTCGTAAAATAGAAGACATTCATAATACTGAATTCATAGAATCACGAAAATTCTCTTTTAAAGAAATATTTAATGTGATGTTTGAAAATCACATTAGAGGTATATCAAACGAAAAAGGAATTGCATATTTTGAAAAACAAAAAAAATCATTAAACATCTTATAAATGAAACAACTAAAATTTCTCTCAATAATCATTATTATCGGAGGAACGCTTTTTATAAAACAAACTTTTGCTCAGGAGAATCTGAAATTTACTTTAGATGAAGCTCGTAATTATGCACTTCAAAATAATTATGACATTAAAAATGCAATAATTGATAAAGAAATTGCTCAAAAGAAGATTTGGGAAACTACAGCCATCGGGCTACCCCAAATTGAATCAAAGCTTGAGTATTCCAACTTTTTAAAAATCCCCACACAACTGATTCCCGGAGATTTTTTTCAAAAACCCGGCGAATTTGTCGAAGTTCAATTTGGCACTAAACACAATGCTACAGCTTCAATTACAGCATCTCAATTAATCTTTAACGGGAGTTATATTGTAGGTTTGCAAACAGCAAAAACATTTTTATCGCTTTCTGAACAACAATTGCAAAAAACCAAAAGAGACATTAAAGAGTCAATTACCGAAACTTATTATAATATTTTGGTTGCCGGAGACAGTAAAGAAATTCTTGACTCAACAATTTATAATTTGCAAAAAATCAAATATGAAATTAATGAAATGTATAAGGAAGGATTTGTGGAAGAAACAGATGTTGACCAAATAAACCTTTCACTAATAAATCTTAAAAATTCATTAAATTCGGTGAATCGACAAATTGAAATTGCCTATAATTTATTAAAGTTTCAAATGGGAATTGATTTGTCAAAAAAAATTGAAGTCACCCAAAATTTGGATGAGATTTTAGAGGAAATAAATTTCGATGCAATTATCGGTCAAAAATTTGTTTTAGCAAATAATCTTGATTTCAAACTACTTACAACCCGGGAAAATTTATTGCAATTAAGCTTAAAAAACGAAAAATCTAAATTTTTACCAAGCCTTGCAGCTTTTTACTCACACAGCCAGAACGCACTTCGAGAAGAATTTAACTTTATAAAAAGCGGAGAATCTTGGTTTCCTACAACTTTGATTGGTGTGAATTTAAGTTTACCAATTTTTTCAAGCGGTATGAAACGTGCAAAAGTTAATCAGGCAAAACTTGATTTAGAAAAAATTCAAAATTCAAAATTACAGGCAGAGCAAGGACTCAAATTAGAAGTAAGCCAAGCAAGGGCTACACTTATCAGCTCCTTCGACAACTACAGAAATGCTATTGATAATGTTAATCTTTCAAAGAAAATATATGATAAAACTATCATTAAATACAGCGAAGGAGTTGCTACCAGTACTGAATTAACCCAAGAAAGAAACCAATACCTAAATAATGAATCAAATTATATAAGCACCCTTTCAATTTTATTAAACGCTAAAAATAAATTAGATAAAGTTTTAAACAATTACAATTAATAAACAAAAAGAATGAAAAAGAATATCATATATATTATTGCAACGATTTTTCTATTATCTTGTAATTCAAACGACAAACAAACAACACTAAATGATCTGGAAAAACAGCAGCATGAAATTTCGGAAAAAATTAAAACTTTGAAAGCAGAAATTTCTTCTGAAGGAAAAACGGAGGAAAACACTCAGAAACTTGCTTCCGTTTCAGTTGAAACAATTATGCCCGTTAATTTTGACCATTTTATTGAAGTTCAAGGAACAGTTGAATCCGATAATAATATTCTTATTCCTGCTCAGACTTCAGGAATAGTAGAACATATTTTTGTCGAAGAAGGTGAAAAAGCAGAAAAAGGGCAGCTTTTAGCTGAATTGGATGGAGCTATCTATGAAAAATCTATCGAAGAATTAAATACAGCCCTTGAATTGGCAACAACGGTTTTTGAAAGACAAAATAGATTGTGGGATAAAAAAATCGGTAGTGAAATTTCTTTTCTTCAGGCAAAAACAAATAAAGAAAGCCTCGAAAGAAAACTTGAAACCATAAAAGAACAATATAGATTAACAAAAATATTTTCGCCAATTAATGGTACGGTTGACAATATATTAATCAAGGAAGGAGAAGCTGCAGGTGCTGGATTCGGAGCAATTAGAGTTGTTCAGCTTTCCGATTTGAAAATTAAAGCTAATCTTGCCGAAAACCATATCTCTCAGGTACATAAAAACGATCAGGTTCAGGTAAATATATCATCTTCCGGAAGTATGTTTAAAAGTAATATTATGTCAGTATCAAAAGTTATTGACCCTGAAAATCGAACATTTAAAATCGAATTGGATATTCCTAAAAATATAAAAAATATTAAACCCAATATGCTTGCGGTTTTACAGGTAAAGGATTACTCAAATCATAATGCTATGATAATACCGTTGAATGTCTTACAAAAAACCGGAAATAGTTATTTTATTTTTTTAGCAAAAAAAATAAACAACAAATTAATTGCGGAGAAAACATTCATCAAAATGGGGAAATATTATAAAAATATTGTAGAAATTTCTGAAGGATTAAAAAAGGGTGATAAAGTTATTATCCAAGGTTTTCAAAATCTTTCAGATGGTGAGGTAATTACAATAATTTAAATTCTTAAAACAAGCTAAAATGAAAAAATTTAAAGAATTTAAAATAACAAACTTAGCGGTTGAAAACAGGACAACAATTTACATTTTCACAATTATTCTTGTGTTTTTTGGAATGTCGCAATATAATTCAACTCAAAAAGAAAAATTTCCGGAAATAATTTTTCCATATTTTGCCGTAACTTCGATAAATCCGGGTACTTCGCCCGAAGACATGGAAAATCTTTTTACCCGGCCAATAGAAAAAGAATTAAAAGGAATTAGTGGTGTAAAAAAAATCAACAGTAAATCTTTGCAGGATGTTTCATCAATATTTATTGAATTTGAAATGAATGCTAATGAAACCAAAGCATATACCGATGTTAAAGAAGCTGTTGACAAATCAATGACAGAGCTTCCGTCCGACAGATATGAAGATCCGGAAGTTACCCGTATCGACCTTTCTGAAATTCCAATTCTTAACATTAATCTTTCCGGCGACATCAGCCTTGTTAAACTCAAAGAAATTGCTGACGATTTACAAGATAAAATCGAAACTCTTCCACAGATTACAAGAGTAGATATTGCCGGTGCCCTCGAACGAGAAATTCAAATTAATGTCGATCTCTATAAAATGCAAGCTGCCGGAATTAACTATAATCAAATCGAACAACTTGTTAAATACGAAAATATAATAATTTCAGGTGGACAATTAGATGCCGGTGAGTTGAAACGTACTTTAAGAATTAATGGCGAATTTACAGATGTTGATCAGATTGGAAATATTTTACTAAAAGACGGGATTTACCTTAAAGATATTGCTGAAATAAAAGACGGTTTTGAAGACAGGGAAAGTTATGCAAGGTTAAACGGCGAAGATGTAATAGTGCTTAATGTTATTAAAAAAAGCGGAAAAAACCTTATTGTTGCTACTGATGAAATTAAAGAAATTATAAAGAATTATTTAAAAACAGCCCCCAAAAATCTTCTTATTTCAACCACCGGTGACCAAAGCACAATGACCCGAAATAATGTTAGTGATTTGTTTAACACTATTATTTTAGGTTGTTTAGTGGTTGTTATAATTCTTATGTTTTTTATGGGTATTGATGATGCAATGTTTGTTGCAGTTTCAATTCCTTTATCGATGTTGATTGCATTCATTGTTCTTCCAATTATTGGTTTTACTCTTAATATGGTTGTGTTGATGTCGTTTATTCTTGTTTTGGGTATAGTTGTCGATAATTCAATTGTTGTGGTTGAAAACATTTACAGACATTTTGTCTCAACAAAAGACCTTCCAATTCTTGGAGCTGCAAAACATGGTGTCGGCGAAGTTTCTACTTCAATTTTCACTGGAACACTTACCACGATGGCTCCATTTTTACCTTTGATTTTTTGGCCCGGACTAGCAGGTAAATTCATGTTTTATTTACCGATAGTTATTATCATTACGCTGGCAGCATCAATGCTGGTTGCTTATATTATGAATCCGGTTTTTGCAGTTTCGTTTATGAAATACCATGGTGATAAAACAAATAAAAAGAAACCAAATTATAAAAAACAATTATTAATTATTCTTCCATTAATTTTCATCGCAACAATTTTTTATTTCACAGGGCCAATGATTATTGCCAATTTTATATCATTTGGGCTAATAATTTATTTTTTCTTTAAATATTTAATTATGCCTTTGGTTAAGAAATTTCAATGTTGTGTTCTTCCCAAAATGATAAATTTGTATAAAAAAATATTACATTATTTATTGCAAGGTTTCAGGCCTTATTATGTTCTTGGATCAACGGTTGTGTTATTATTTTTCTCGTTTTATTTAATGACAGTTATGCCTCCAAGAATTGTATTTTTCCCTGAAGGTGAGCCAAATACGATTTATGTTTATTTGAAAATGCCTGCAGGTACGCATATCGATAAAACAAACAAAGTATCTAAAGAAATTGAAAACAGAGTTTTTAATATTCTCGGAAAAAACAATCCTGATGTTGAATCAGTAATTACAAATGTTGCAATTAATGCAGGAGAAAGTGTTTTTGAACGAACAACTCAGGAAAAACTTGGTAAAATAACTATAAATTTTGTTGAATATAAATTTAGAGAAGGAAGACCAACCCACGAATATCTTGACGAACTTCGTGAAGCTATGGATGGGTTTCCGAGTGCTGAAATTTCAGTATCAAAAGAAGCAACAGGGCCTCCAACAGGAAAACCCGTAAATATTGAAATTAGTGGAGATAATATCGACACATTGGTAGATATTTCTTTACACCTTTATCAACATATAGTTTCTTTAGATGTTAAAGGAATTGAAGAGCTTAAAACCGATATGGAAATTAGTAAACCCGAATTGATTATTAATATTGATCGTGAAAAGGCAAATAGGTACGGCATAACTTCAGCTCAAATAGGAATGGCATTACGAACTTCGCTTTACGGAAATGAAGTATCGAAATTCAGAGAAGGAGAAGATGAATACCCAATACAACTTAGGTTAGATAAAAAATATCGCGATGATATTGATTTGCTTCTTAGTCAGAAAATAAGCCCCCCTTATAATGAAAATCAAATCCCAATTTCAACCATTGCAAGCCCCGAATTATCTTCTTCCTACGGTGGAATTATCCGCATAAATCAAAAAAGAGTTATAACACTTTCATCAAATGTTTTATCCGGCTATAATGCAAATGAAATTGTAAATACTTTAAAAAATAAATTGCAAGATTTCTCACTTCCTGATGGTTATAATTTTGTCTTTACAGGTGAGCAGGAAGATCAGGAAGAAACTGGCTCGTTCCTTGTTTGGGCTTTATTAATGGCAATTGCTTTGATTTTTATAATCCTTGTTTCTCAATTTAATTCACTTGCAAAACCAATTATTATTTCCGTGCAAATTTTCTTTAGCATTATTGGTGTTTTATTGGGATTTATTATTTTTAAGATTGACTTCTCAATTGTGATGTCAGGCCTTGGAATTATTGCTGTTGCCGGAATTGTAGTAAAAAATGCAATCATTCTGATCGACTACATCGACAAACAAATTGCTAAAGGCGGCGATATGCTTGATGCCATTGTAAATGCAGGAGCTACTCGTCTAATACCAGTTCTTCTTACTGCTTTATCAACAATCTTCGGACTGCTTCCTCTTGCAACAGGAATGAATATTAATTTTATCACATTATTTACGGAATTAAATCCAAATATTTATTTTGGGGGCGATAGTGCTGACTTTTGGAATTCTCTTGCATGGACAATTATTTTTGGATTAGGATTTGCAACAATACTAACACTTGGAGTTGTCCCGGCTATGTACAAAATAGTCTTTGTAAGAAAATCAAAAGCAAAATAATATAAAAATTGATTTTAGAAAATATATTATCTTAGCAAATACATTTTTTAATAATTCTTAATATTTTGAAAAACTCAATTGATTATAAAAACATTTGGCTTTCAACACGTGCTCATCTCGAATCGGACAGATACAAATATAGTAGTAGCGGGAAAAGAAGTAAAAGCCGTTGGTCATTATTTAGTAAGCTTCTTAACATTTTTGTTATTCTGCTTAAGCTATTTAATTTGTATAAAAAAGGATTAAAAAACGCTAAAAACATTCATATTAACAAGTTTACCCTTGAATTTCCCGATCTTCCCGAAAAATTCGACGGATATAAAATACTTCATTTATCCGACCTCCATCTTGATACCCTGCCGGGAATTGAAGATATAATTATCAATAAAATTAAAAACCTGCAATATGACCTTTGTGTTATGACGGGCGATTACAGAAAAAACACACTCGGCAGTTTTATGCAGATTATTAATCCTTTGAAAAAAATTGTATCTGCCAAAAACCCGAAAGATGGAATTATTGCCATTTTTGGCAACCACGATACTTATTTAATGTTGAAGCAATTTGACAAGATGGGAATTAAACTCCTTGCCAACGAAAGCATTAGCATAAGCAGAGGAAACGACAAAATTACCCTAACCGGAACAGATGATCCCTTTTATTATTATACCGACCAGGCCATAAACGCATTAGAAGAAAATATTAATGGTTTTAAAATTGCTTTAGTACATACATCCGAGCTTTATAAAACTGCCGAACAAAACGCATATAATTTATATCTCTGCGGCCATACTCACGGTGGCCAAATTTGCCTTCCGGGTGGAATCCCCATTATTACTCATCAATTTGAAGGCAAGAAATTTTATAAAGGACTGTGGAATTTTAAAAACATGAAAGGATATACAAGTCAGGGCTGCGGAACTTCCGGTATTCCGATTCGTTTTTATTC
>CAZBSL010000116.1:0-9086 GCA_964494265.1 uncultured Bacteroidales bacterium | reverse complement strand
AACAATTATTCATTCTGGACATCTTACTATAGTACATGTTATCCGGGTTTTTTCACCCGTTCTACTAACGGCGGTAACAGTTATGAAGATTGTGTTACAATTCCTGGCGATCCTTCATGGGGAACACTCGCAGTAGGGCCTGATGGAGAATTGTATGTTGTAGGAGCCGGATATCAATATGATATTTTAGTAGCGAAATCTACTACTGCTCAAAACCCTGCTTACCCTGTTTCATGGGATTCATATACACCTGTTAACCTTGATGGTGAACTTACGGGCTGGTCAAATGTTAACCCAGCAGGTTTAGTGGGCCAGGCATGGATTGATGTAGATGTTTCAAACGGCCCCGGACATGGCAATGTTTATGTTCTTGCTTCGGTTGAACGTTTTTCAAATAATGACCCTGCCGATGTTATGTTTGCAAAAAGTACAAATGGCGGACAAACATTTGGTGCACCAACTCGTATAAATACTGATGAGTCAACCAGCAACTATCAATGGTTTGGAACTATGTCAGTAGCTCCAAACGGACGTATTGATGCAATTTGGCTTGACACACGTGATGCCTCTGGAGGATCGCAATATTTTTCAGCATTATACTATTCTTATTCTACCGATCAGGGAGAAACATGGTCGGAGAATGAAAGATTTTCAGAATCATTTGATCCACACTTAGGCTGGCCCCAACAACAAAAAATGGGTGACTATTTCGATATGAAATCAGATAATAATGGTGCTCACCTTGCATGGGCAAATACTTTAAACGGAGGACAGGATGTTTATTATTCTTTTATTACATCAACAGCAACAGATATTATTGAGTTAAATGAAGGGTTTCAATTTGTTTCATCAAATATTGATATGGTTGAAAAAGATATGACAATTGTAATGGCCGAAGTCTTAAATGATAATCTTGACTTCGTAAGAAACTCGGATGGTTCAATGCTTAGGAAAATCGGCCCAAACTGGGTTAACGGAATAGGCGACTGGATTGTTGAGGAAGGTTATTTAGTGAAAATGCTTGCCGATGATTCATTTACTATTGAAGGCGATGCAGTTGACCCTGCAAGCCCGATTCCGGTAGCAACAGGATTTCAGTTTGTAAGCTATTTCCCTGAAACTCCTATGGATGCCCTTTCAGCTTTTGAAACTATTATTGGAGACGATCTTGATTTTATTAGAAATTCACAAGGAGCAGTATTACGCAAAATCGGCCCGAATTGGATTAATGGTATTGGCGATTGCAAACCTACTGAAGGTTATCTCGTGAAAATGTCAGCCGAAGGTGAAATTATTTATCCCGCTGCTGCTAAATCAAGTGGAAAAGTGAATGCAATTCCTACTCACTTTAATTTTAAAGGAGGAAATGCTGCCGATCCTATTTTAACAATATACATTACAGGTTTAGAAATTGGTGATGAAGTAGCTGCTTATGATGGAAAAAAACTGGTAGGTTCAACGAAAATTAATTCAATGAAAGCCCTAAGTAATGAACTCCCTGTTTTTAGTACAATTAATAGTGGCAAGGGATATGCTTTCGGAAATCCAATTACTCTGAAAGTATGGTCAGACAATCAAATTATTAATACTGATTTTACGATGGAAGAAGTTTTTGATTCTTATGTGTCTGATTTTTATCCTGAAGAAGATGGAGAATACAGCCTTGTTAATATTACAAAAGCTGCTTCAATTGTTAATGATAATGTCATTATTTTTCCTAATCCGGCGAATCATGAAATTAAAATTTCTTCATCTGAAGCTATAAGAAATATTATGATTTTGAACCATGCAGGTCAATTGGTTTATGAAGGTAAAACCGAAAAAATTAACACAAGCAGTTTTAATTCGGGGATATATATTGTCAGAATCAAAACTGATAAAGGAATAACAACAAAAAAGCTTAGCATTAAATAAATTAATTTTTTTATAGAAAAATCAACGAAAAAGCTGCTCGAAAGAGTGGCTTTTTTTGTAAAAAAGATTTTTGAAATAATGTTTTTTTACTCTGCAACGAATTACAATTTCATGTAACCGTAAACAGTATCTCTAAGAACACTTCAATATTTTGCCGCTTTATTGATGTTTTATAAATGCCACCATTTAACCTATATTTGCAATCAATTTGTCAAAAGATATGTTGAAAAATAAGCATAAAGCGATAATTATATATTTCAGAGATAGATCAAACCACTTATAATTTATAATAAATGCAATTTCTAAATTTTCTACAGCTGTTTTTTTTTATTATTCTTCAACCAAATTTAGAAGAGCAAGACACTGTGTATGTTAATAAGGAAACACTAACGGAAACAGAAACCTATCAACAACAACTTGAATATATTAGTAGCAATTCACGATCTACACCCGAAAAATCAAAAAAAGCAGCTATCCGACTTTTGAATGAAGTTAAAAATAAGCAAGAACCTCATATCGAAGCTTTAATATTAAACACCCTGAGCAGGACAGAATACTTTCTCGGAAATCTGGCCGAGGCACTTGATTATGCTTTTATGGCCTTGGAAAAATATGAAAGCTTGGATGGCGCCTATGTATTTGAAATTTCGGCAGTCAATAATAATATGGCAAATATTTATCTTGAAATTGGCGATCAGACAAAAGCTCTTGAGTATTATTTATTAGCCCTTGAAAAATATGACCCTGAAATAAATCCCAGAAACGCGGGTGTACTACTTGGAAATATAGGTAATCTTTACCTTGATATTGGGCAAAACCTGAAGTCTATTAAATATTATCAAAAAGCAATAGCTTTATTTGAACCAATCAAATATTTTAAGGGTTTGGCTATTCAAAACAATAACATCGGTGAGGCATGGCTTGGACTTAAAAAATACGATACGGCTTTTTTTCATTACCAAAAAGCGTCAGTATTATATGATTCGCTGAATGATAAAAGAGGGATTGCTTTAGTATTAAACAATATAGGTTATTTATATCAACAGCAGGGCAAGCCTGATGAAGCATTAAATTATTTGAAAAAATCACTAACTCAACAAAACGAAATAGGAACTATTATCGGTATGGCAGAAACGATGTCAAATTTAGGTGCACTATATCTGGAGCTTGGAAACAATGATTCTTCTGCCTTTTATCTTGATCAGGCTCAGCTAATAGGAAAATCGACCGGCTCACTAAAAATATTAGAACAAAATGCCCGAAACATGTCAAATCTATTTTATGTTAAAGGTGATTATAGAGAAGCTCTGAAATGGCATAAAACTTTTAAGACATTGAGCGATTCGGTGATTCTTGCCAATAGTGACCACTTACTAACAGAGATGCAGACCAAATATGAAACCGAACAAAAAGAAAAAGAAATTAACTTGCTGAAACAAGAGAATGAAATTAGAGCTTTGGAACAAGAAAAAGCAAACCAACTTAGAAATTTTTTCATCTTTAGTTTGTTGTTTATTTTAATACTAATTTATGCCGTATTTTCGATTAGGAATTCCAAGATTGCAAAAAAAATGGGTGAACTTGAACGAATTGCTTTAAGGGCTCAAATGAAACCCCATTTTATTTTCAATGCATTGTCATCAATTCAAACTTTTATTCTTGAGAACGACTTAAGAAATGCCGATCGGTATTTATCGAAATTTGCAAAACTTATTCGCCTTATTCTGGACTCATCAAAAATGCCGATGATTTTGTTGGAAGACGAATTAAATATGTTGAACCTTTACATTGAAATTGAAAAAATGCGGCTCGATAATAAATTTGATGTTCTAATAAACATTGATGAAAAAATCAACCCAAAAAAAATCAGAATCGCTTCTATGTTAATGCAACCTTTTGTTGAGAATGCAATTTGGCATGGCTTTTCTCCTAAAGATGAAAAAGGAATATTGAAAATTGATATTAGCATTGAAGGCGACAATCTTATTTGCATTATTGAAGACAACGGGGTTGGACGGAGCCAGGCAAATTTAAAATTCAATAAACTACCGGGCCATAAAAGCACGGGTTTAAAAATCACCGAAAAAAGACTCGATATAATACATAGAAATAAATTTATAAAAAAACAATATTTTAAGATTGAAGATTTATACGACAATGCTAAAGCAATAGGAACAAGAGTTAGAATTACAATCCCTTATAAAACAAACTAAAATGATTAAAGCAATAATTATTGATGACGAAATTATGGCCATTAAATCGTTAAAATTAAGGATTGAACGACTTTTTGATGATATTAACATTGTAGCTACTGCTCAATCAATAATAAAAGGAAAAGCTGCAATCGACAAATTCAAACCCGATTTGGTATTTCTCGACATAGAAATGCCAAAAGGGAATGCTTTTAGCCTTCTTGAAAAATTTCAATCTATTGATTTTAAAATCATTTTTGTTACTGCACATAATGAATACGCTCTTCAGGCAATTAAAATCAGTGCCCTTGATTATATTCTGAAACCTATTGATGAAGACGAACTATTGGAAGCAATAAATAAATTCAGAAAAAATCATAAAAATGAACTTTATCCTCAAAAAATTAAAGTTCTAACGGAAGCCTACCAAAAATATAACAGCCAGTCGATAAGGATTTCCCTACCTACAATGGGAGGGATTGAATATGCACTTGTTAACGAAATTATTTACTGTGAAGCCGATAATAATTACTCAACTATTCATTTTGAAGGACAGCGATCGATAGTAATCAGCAAAACCCTTAAGTTTTTAGAAGATATTTTGGAAGAGTTTTATTTTATGCGTGTTCATCAATCTTTTCTGATCAACCTTTTTAAAGTTGTGCGATATGAAAAGTCAATGCGTGGAAGAATTATAATGAATGATGGAACCACCATTAACATTTCAAAAAACAAAAAAGAAGAATTTTTAAAACGCATTTCTAAATTAAATCCGTAGGATTAAGGTGTAAAAATTGAAAAAGTATTTATCAAAATTCTAATTCAAATGTATATTCTACACCTCGAAAAGTAGCAAATACTCATTCAGTTTTTTTTAAAACAGATACAGTTATTTCTTTGTACTGTTGGATACTCTAAAGATCATAAAAACCATTATTATTGACGATTCTAAGAAATCGGTTCAAAACTTATCATTTCAATTCAAAACATTCTTTCCCGACATTGATCTAATCGGCAATACTAATAGTTTTATTGATGGCATTCAAATGATAAAAACCTACAAACCAAAGCTTCTACTAATAGACTTTTTGTTATCAGGTTTAAATGGTAACAATCAACTTAAAACAATAATAGGTTTTAATATCCCAATCATTTTTCTAAGTAATGATAATAAACATGCTCAAGCCGCAATTAAGTATTCGCCTGTCGATTATTTAATTAAACCTGTTTTGCTTGCCGACTTGAAATTTGCAATTGAAAAAGTACGTAAACAAAAGAAAACGAATAATAAATTTAATAATTAAAATTAGAGATTATGAAAATTGAAATTAACATTACGATTATTTTAATCATGTTAGGGTTAATAGGCCTCAGCCAACCCCAACAATTGACCGGTTGCGGAAACGTGCAGCGTCAAAGTCGTTACCAACAAATTGGGCCCAACGAACCCGAAGTACTTTGGGAATTATCCTTACCATATTGTTTTCTAACAATGCCGTCCTGGTATTATGGAGATAAAGTTTATTTTGGACGCTACGAATATACCGGCGATAAAATTCTTGATCCTTCGAAATATACTACGCAAAACATTGATGAGCTGATGAAACTCGACGGTGCATTGACCGAAATATATTGTTATGACCTGATGTCGGGTGAATTGGTTTGGGAAACAAATTCTGAAAAAAACTTTTTTATTTTAGGTTTCCAGGACGACTTGGTTTATGTTATGGATTATAATGGTGGAGCCGGTGTAAACACAATGTATTCACTACAAGCTGAAACCGGAGAAATTGCCTGGCAGTTTCCTCAACCTAACGATTGCAGCGGATCACAATATATGTCGTATGCTCCGAATGGTGATTTTCTTCTTCCCGGGCCAAATTCAAACAACGGTATCCAACGCCTTGCTCGTGAAGACGGTTCCACAATTTGGGAACTCCCGATGCAACGTGCTATCACAGGTAATGGCTTTATTACTCTAAATAAAGCCGAAACCACCGGATATACTTGGTCCGGTTGGTTTGGCCCACCTCAAGAAATTGTGGCTTTCGATGTTGAATCGGGACAGGAATTATATCGACGTTTACTACCCAATAATCAAGCCCAACAAACCAATATTATTGCAGGCCCCGATAACAGATTATTTGTCCAACCACGCGAATATCCTGGCCTGATCTGTTATCAGGATAATGGCTTCGGAATTGATTCTTTGTGGTGTGCAAACGATGTTAAAATTAACTTCAGCTTCAAAGTTGTATTAAATAAAGATAATACAATTATTGCCGAAAGGAATGATAAACTTGTGAAAATAGATTTCAATACAGGCGAAATACGTGGCGAAACAGCCGAAACTTTGCCTTATGCTCAATTTGCCGGTGTTGACCTAAGTGGCCAAATATTTGTGATACACGGCTACCCTTCATTTCTAAATTGCTATTCGCCTGACTTGGAACTACAATATCAGCTTCCTCTCGGCGACGGTGCAGGATTGTCAAATGCTGTTCCAGGCCCAAACGGAATAATGGTTGTTTCTACACGTACAAAAGCTACTGCTTATAAAACCGACCAATCAAATATCCTTTTTCCACCTCTTGATTTTGTTGCAAATGTTGATATCGAAACAAATGAAGTTAGTTTAACTTGGAATCAACCATATTTTAGTAATTTTATATTAGAAGGTTATAATGTTTATAGAAACAATATAAAAATAAATGATGAATTAATCACCGAAACATCTTATAGTTATGTAGAAGCCGAGCAGGGTGGTTTTCATTATTACGTAACAGCAAAATACTCAGAAGGCGAATCGGAAGCAAGCTTCTTTGATTTTCTTGCCATCAAATATTTGGTTTCCTTTGTTGAAGGAACTGTAACCGAATTATCAAGCGGAGAACCAATCGAAAATGCAGCAATCTCTATCGGACTTTACACCACTACATCAGGCCCGGATGGATCATTTGCAATTGATCAGATCCCTCCCGATACTTACGATCTTATAATTGAGGCTGATGCTTATAATATTTATAATGAACCAATAGTAATTCCGCCGGGCGAAACCGTTCAGGCCGATGTTGAACTAACTGCTCCTGATCTTGAGTATAATATTGACGAAATTAATGTGCAAGTGGCTACCGGAAACCAAAAAGAAGTTGCTTTAAGCATTATCAATAACGGAAACGGGCCTGCCAATTGGGTGGCAAAAATATTTTATGAAGGCATATACAAAAATTCTAATATGTTGCAAAGTAGCGGTTCAGGAAAAGAAAGCGATATTCAACCCAATATAAAAGGAGAGAAAAAACCTCTATCATTATTTACAGACGATTTCCAATTTACTTATGACATGAATGCCCCGACAGGCTTAGGAGGAATTATTTCAGCCGAAACCGATGGATACAATTTTTATGTTGTACCCTTCAACTCAAGCGAAATATTTAAATTTTCTCTCGAAGGTGAATTGCTTGAAACTTTTTATATTAGTGGTGTTACCAATTTGAGAGACCTTGCCTGGGACGGAACATATTTTTATGCCGGGAAAGCTTCAAATGAAATATTTATCATGGATTTCGTTAACAAAGAACTTATTGGCTCAATTTACGTTAATGCAACGGTTCGTTCAATTGCCTACGATGTTGAAGCAGATGGGTTTTGGGTAAATAATTGGGATTCCGATCTGTTATTGTTCGACCGAGCCGGAAGTTTATTAAATAGCATTGCAGGCGTTCCCAACCTATATGGTTCAGCCTATGATAATATTTCAGAAGGTGGCCCTTACATTTGGATTTTTGCAACTCCCGAATCAGGCATTTGCTATCTCGAGCAATGGGATATTGCAACCGCAATTCCAACAGGTACGGTAATCGGTATTAGCGACTTGATTGGTTATTGTAATCCGGGTGGTTTATTTATGGCCGCTAATATTGTACCAGCCACTTATACATTTGGAGGTATTGCACAAGGAAATCCCGACATGTTGTTTGGTATTAGTGGCGGAGTTATGGAAAACTGGATTATTCCTGATGAGTTTAGTGGAACTATCGAGGCCGGAGATACTTATGAAATGAGTATTACTATTGATGCAGCTAATTTTTCATCTGGAGATTATAAAAAAGGCTCTTTGGTTATCGCTCCAAATCCGGAAATAGGCTTGCATACAATTGATGTTTTGCTTGAAGTAATGGAACCGGGACAAAATTTCGACCTGACGCAAGGTTTTCAATTTATTTCATCCAGAATTGAAATGGAAAATCCTGATATGATGATTGTTTTAGAAAATATTCTTAACGAAAACCTTGTTTTTGTAAGAAATTCTCAAGGCACAATGTTACGAAAAATCGGCCCAAACTGGGTAAACGGAATTGGCGATTGGATTACAAGCGAAGGATATTTATTTAAAATGTTTGCCGATGATTCTTTTTCAATACAAGGCGATGCCATTGATCCTACAACTCCAATTTCTGTAGAAACAGGTTTCCAATTTGTAAGTTATTTCCCCGCTGCTTCAATGGATGCTCTTATGGCTTTTGAATCTATTATAGGAGATGAGCTTGCATTTATTAGAGGTTCGGATGGTACAATGATTAGAAAAATCGGCCCAAATTGGGTCAATGGAATTGGCGATGCAGAACCCGGCGAAGGCTTACTGATAAAAATGCTTGCCGATGGCGAAATTATTTATCCTGTAGCTAAAAAATCGAGCGGAAAAACAAAAATACTTCCTTCGAAATTTGTTTTTGAGGGTGGAAATGCTGCCGAAGCGGTTTTCACCTTGTATATTGACGGCTTAGAAATCGGCGATGAAATAGCTGCTTACAAAGATGAAACTATTCTCGGGTCTGCAAAAATTTCATCAACTAATTCATATGATAATGAGCTTGCTGTTTTTAGCGAATTGACTAATAGCAAAGGTTACGAGGCAGACGAAGCAATTACATTAAAAGTATGGGATTCGGAAAATGTTTATACTGCCGATTTCGAAAT
>CAZBSL010000115.1:6886-9161 GCA_964494265.1 uncultured Bacteroidales bacterium | reverse complement strand
CTGAAGTTTCACCATTACCAAAATCCCAATGATTAGTAGTTGCTCTTTCGGATGTGTTTGTGAATTCTATGATCGGGTCATTGTTTACGATTTCAAATTCTGCAATCGGCATTTGTAGAGCATAGAAAGATATTTCAACTTCCATTTCAAATTCATCGTTACCACAATCGTTTTCAGCGGTAAGAATAACATTATAAATACCGTCTTGTGCAAAAGTGTGGATTGGATTTTCCTCAACAGAAGTTTCACCATCACCAAAATCCCATGAATAAGAATTAGCATCAACCGAAGCATTTAAAAATGAAACCGATGGATCATTATTTTCAATTTCAAATCCGGCAATAGGTGAAAAATTAATCGTTGCAGTTACTTCTGAACGAACACTATTGCAAGAATATGATTCAACTTCCCAATCATAGAAGAAATAATATTTTGATTCGGGAGCAGGTGCATATGAACTTTGATTAATTGATATAGTATTATCAATAACAAATGGGAAAGAGAAACCTGCTGAATTATAAAATAAGTTACTCCCTACATTAGCATAAAGTTTAAAGCCATCTCCTGCAGGAATATCAAAATTAAATTCAATTCTGTTTTCACCATCTTCAAGATAAATTTCAGTTGAGGTCACGAGTATAAAATCTTTATCATATAATAAAAATTCTCTTTCACCTGCACCATTTGCATAAACTTTTACCGATACTAGTTTGATAGGTAAATAGGTGTCAAATATTAATCCACCCGCAGAATAATAATCACCCATGCCCGTATTATCTTCTTTTCCGACATAGTTTGTTTCGGAGCTTAAGTTTTCAACATAATATGATGTTGTTTCGCTTAATTCGGGTGTTTGAAAAGTTTCTCCAACGTTTATTATTTCATCACCATATTCATCAGCATACCAATTTAAAATTCCACTCCCTGTTGCACTTAACTCAAGCGAACCTGCATCACAGCGTTCTGCCGAAACTGTAACAGGCGCTTCGGGTCGCTCTACTGAAATATATTCGGTTTTAGTAATAGAATCAGTACCATAAGCATTTGAAATAATTAATTTAATATCAAACAAACCATTAGTTTCAAAAATATGAGTAGGATTTTGTTCATCAGATGTGCTTCCATCTCCAAAATTCCATAACCATGAGTTTGGATTTATTAATGAAAGATCGGTAAAATCAACAATTCCATCGCAAGTTGAAGTAGTTGAAGCGGAGAATTCAGGAAAAGGTGTTCCAAAAATAAGTATTGTGTCGATAAAAGGTTTATAATTATGTTTAGAAATTGTGAGTACTGCAAAATTTCCAACTGTTGCAGGAAATTCAATTTCGCCTTCGCCATTCACTAATTCTGTTTTTCCAAGAAGTTCACCGTTAATCAAAAGACTTGCCAAACCGTCATCAAGTGAGCAATTTGTTATTGAAATACTTGTTGTTTCACCGTAAATAATAGTGTCTGTATTTGTTGCAGCAATTTCAACCGGAGTTGAAGTCCAAATTTTCATTGCAGGGTCTCCAAAATAATGAAATAACTGATGTGTATATTTGTTTGCATTATATCCGCCGTCCCAGGTTTCCATCATTCTGATTAGTCCCTGATTTAAAACATCACCCATTGTTAGAAGATCATCGTGTGGGGTTAAATTGGGATTAGGGAGACCACCATCACCAAATACAGGAATTAAACCTGGGTTTGACCATATGGCATCAACAAAACCGAGTGCTAAGCCATCATTACATCCGCTATAACTATAATATGAAGCAGCAAATACACCTACTGCTCCGCCATCGTCGAGCCTCATGAATTTTTCAGCAAAACATTCATCAAGTAGGAATTCACCTGTATGGCAATTTATTGAAAACACAACAGGCAATTTGTTGCCGTTATCAAGTCCTCCCATTTGAGATGTAGTAAATTGAGGATCTGCCCAGCCGGTTCCTCCTGCATATCCATGGTCTCTGTGAAAAACATAGAATTTACCTTCATTTATTGAATTAATGATATCTTGTGTTCCTCCATTCCAAGGATAGCCGCTTGACCTGAGTAATTCGTTAGGGATAGATTCGCCATTTGAATAATATCCGTTATTGTAATGAGTGGGAGTTACATTTGATTGTGTTGTATAAATTCTTTCAACCGAATAACCTTGTCCCATAACGTAATCACGAATATTTTCGCTTGTATGGGCGAATCTTCTGGTGGCATATCCATTGTTTTCATCATCTTGAAAATAAGCACAGTTAACTGCATTTTCATAGAATGAGGCATCTTCAAC
>CAZBSL010000115.1:4422-6786 GCA_964494265.1 uncultured Bacteroidales bacterium | reverse complement strand
GAAACAATCTCAGTTGAATAACCTAATTGCATTTTCCAATTTGCATATTCTTGAGCAGCTTCATCATAAGCTGAATTTGTTACAATTATAATATCGGCACGTTCATCATCTTTATTATATTGTGTTTTGTTATTTAATATTGAATTTATTTCTTCTTTAACACTTTTTGAATTTAAAACAATATTTGTGAATATTTTTCCAAAATTTTCAGTTACTGATTTCTGTCCAAAAAATGATTTGCTTTGTGAAAATTTAACTTCATAAACAATTTTGGAAATTACTTTTATTTTCTTTTTGAGAGGATTATATTGAACTGGGCAAATTTTTACCTTAGCTATTGCGTTTCCTCTATAATCAAGAATTTCTTCTATCCTTACCGGATTTTCTGGATATACAACATCTGTGTTATAAAAGTCTTGATCTATTTCAAATTCGGGTTCGGGATCACCATGTGTATCAGTAGCTAATTGCAAAGCCGGATGTATTAGGTAGTTGTCAAATTCTTTGTATTCAATACTTAGAATATTTATTGTAGCCTCGGCCTGATTTGGAATTGATACAAAATCATTGTGTGCAGGTAATGCAGGTTTCCCAACTTCGCTTAATTTTCCAAAACCTTCAATGTTTAAGAATTGATATGTATTTTCTGAAACTTCAAGATTAGAAACTATGGAACCGGGGAAATTATATTCAATCCTTAGTCCATTGACACCATTATCGTTTATATGCCTTACCGGCATTGTAGTTTCAATATTATCACTCTCATTATTGAATGAAAGTATGGAGTTTTGACTAAATAGCGAAAAGCTAAAAAATATTAGTCCGATTAGAAAAGTAATTTTTTTCATTTGATTTTTAATTTGTTACTTATTTATTTATATATAAAAGTTTATTTTTTCAATTAACGGTCGGCAAAATACATAAATTTTAACAATTACATCTATATATATTTACATTTATGTTCGACCATCTGCAATCTTCTAATATTTTAGAATTATTATATCGATTTTTCGTTATAAACACATCTCATGTAATACTTTATAAAGATCAAAGAAGTTTCTGTAAATGTAGAATACTATTACTGAAACTTTCTTTCCATCGCTATTCGATTAAAATAACGCATTTCTGTTAAATTCATTATATAAAACAAAAAAAATGATACGAACCCATGCATTTTTTTCTCAATTAACTTCATACTTTCAACGGTTCAACAATTATAAGTTTCAATGTGTAATTGTTTTTTTTTATTCTGCCTGAGGAAGGCCATACCTTTTTCTTGACAAATCACTTTTTTCTCAAAAAAATAAGATTAAGCAATTGTTCGTGCATGGACAACATTATATATAATCAACTCGTCATTAATTAGTTTATATATAAAAATGTAATCCTTTTTAAAAATTGCACATCGGAGATTACGCAATGCCCAGACTCTTTTTCGGCAAACAGGGTATTTGTCAGGGAAATCGGCAAGGGAATTTCCAAATTCATAAAGTTTATTAATAAATTTATTAGCAGTTATCGGATACCCTTTGTCTTCAATATAAAGGCAAATATTATAAATAGATATAGCAGATCTCTTTTTATAAGTTATTTTGGTGATTCCTTCTCCCATGCTTTGTTTAATTTTATAGAATATTCCTGTGCTTCTTCAGCGGTCATTGATGGGCTTTCTTCTGCTTCATTAATCATTTGTTCACATTCATATTCTGTAGCAGGACGTTTAGGATTAATCCAGTCATAACTCTCACCTTCAATTCTTGCAGATTCAACAAAAGTTAATTGCTCAACCATTTTTAAGAAAAGATCGGCATTTGAAGGATCATCAATATTTACAATTACTTTATGCATTTCTGTTTTTTTACAAAATTATAAAAAAAAGCATGTTTTATTAAAGATCACCTAAATATATTTACATTTATGCCCTGCATCGACGATTTCACGATATTTTTGTATTACCATTTTAAAATCTTCCCAGGTTTCTCTTTTTAAGGAAGGATTTCTTAATAAGGCAGATGGATGAAAAGTAGGCATCACATATCTGTTATTATAAATTTTCCAATGTCCTCTTTCTTTTGTGATCTTTGATTGAAGGCCAAAAAATGCTTTCAAAGCAGTTGATCCGAGTAAAATTAAAATTTTCGGATCAATTAATTCAATTTGCTTTTCAAGATATGGCAGGCATTCTCTTTGCTCTTCAATGGAAGGATTTCTGTTTTGAGGCGGCCTGCATTTTACAATGTTTCCTATATAAATATGTTTTTCACGATCAAAGCCGCAAGCCTGAAAAATTTTATCTAATAATTGCCCTGATTTCCCAACAAAAGCAATTCCGGTTTTATCCTCATCATATCCCGGCCCTTCACC
>CAZBSL010000115.1:2340-4322 GCA_964494265.1 uncultured Bacteroidales bacterium | reverse complement strand
ATTTATAATAAAATCATTTTCAAAATTAAAAAATAATAACAAACCAATACGTTTTTTATGCAATTCAGTACATTTTTTATACGATTCAGTACAATTCGTTTGTTTATCCTTGATTTCTTAACGATTATTGCATTGAAAATTATAAAAAAAAATGACATGAAAACACAAATCAAACATTCTCTAAAAAATTCAATTAAAAAAATATCGATAATATTAATTATCATATTTGTTTCTTCCCTTGCATCATTTCCAAACATATTGTTTGCATCGGAAATTTATTGCTCAAACGATGCCCTAAACATCGACTCGGGTTATTTCCATACCGAAAGGCATACGTATTTCACTTTCGCAGGTTTTACATATTTCGATATTAAACACAACGGAAAAATAGCAGTAACTGATAATGATCGTGGGATTAAAAGTATTTCACCCGGCGGATATTTAAAAATCAGCAAAAAGACTTTCGGAAACAAACGAACTATTTTGATTGAAAGTAATTCAAAAGGTGAACTCCAATATTATTATAATGAGGGGAGAAGGGAAGTTCCATACGAGCCTGAAGGAAGAATTTGGTTAGAAGATATTCTTCTTGATGTAATTCGTTCAACAGGGATTGATGCCGCAGGAAGAACTAATCGTTTTTATAATAGAGGAGGAGTAGATGCCGTTTTAAATGAAATTTCTCATTTATCGGGCAATTCGGTTAAGGCCGAATATTTTGAGGTTCTATTGACTAAAAAATTGAATACTAACGAAATCGTTGAAATTGCAATTGATATTAACAGACAGGTTTCCTCAAATACAAGTTGTGGAATTTTGTATAAAAATTTTTCGGATGTGTTTCTTTTAAATGAAACTACTGCCAAGGCATATTTTAAAGGTATCTCAGGTTTATCTTCAAATACCGAAATCAGTGGAATTTTACGAAACGCTTTACTTAATCATGAGCTATCAAATGATATGCTGATAAGTTTATTAAATTGTGCCGGAAAGATGTCCTCAAATACAGAAACTGGGTATGTTTTAAACAAAGTAAATCCCATCTTTCCAAATGATAACAATGTTACTGATGCATATTTTTCTGTAATCGACGGCATGACAAGCAATACGGAGATATCTTCAGTTTTAAGGGATCTTATAAAGGAACGGGAATTATCGAAATATTCACTTCATTCATTATTGGAAAGCCTTCGTCATTTAAGCTCAAACACAGAAACAGGATCGGTATTAAAAAAAGTGAATTACATTTTTATTGAAGATAAAGAAATTTCCGAGGCTTATTTTAGGGTTATTAACAATATGTCAAGTAATACTGAAATTGCCTCTGTTTTGACTGATCTCTTGAGTAAGGAAGATTTGTCCGACAATACTATGATTTCTCTATTAGGGGAAGTTTCTTTGCTTTCATCAAATACCGAAACTGCAAGGATTATGCTTAAAGTAAATGATAGTTTTAGAAAAGATCAAAGTTTTTATATGTCTTATTTCAATGTTATTAAAAAAATGACAAGTAATACTGAAGCGGGTAAAATTCTCAGAGATTTAATTAAAAAGCAACCTCTTGAGAAACAATCTCAAATACTATTTCTAAATGCAACCTCAACTCTATCCTCCAACACCGAAACCGGTTCAGTTTTAAGAGCTATTATTCCTCAATTATTACAAGATAATAACGTAATTGATGAATTCTTTCGCACATTGAACAAAATGTCAAGTAATACGGAAATCGGATATGTTTTAAAAGATATTATCGAATCAAATCGTTTGTCAAACTATGAAATAATTAAAATTCTTGAAAGTGTTGAAAAGCTAAGTTCAAACACCGAAGCTTCCTCTGTTTTAGTAAGATTGAGTAAAATTATTCCAAAGGATAATGATAGAATTCTTGATGCTTATCAGGATGCAGCTAATTCTTTATCATCGGATACCGAGTACCGCCGAGTTATGGATGCTTTAAATCAAAGTTTGAGAACAAAAAGTAA
>CAZBSL010000115.1:0-2240 GCA_964494265.1 uncultured Bacteroidales bacterium | reverse complement strand
TTATAAAATCAAATTAATTTTTAAAATTCAGGATCAGTACATACCTTTGTGGGAAAAAATAAAGAATCAATGAAACCAATATTACTTAAATCAGATTCGTCATTTTGATAAAACAAATGAAACACATCCGGCATACAATTTTAATAAGCACTTTTGCTGGCCTGATATTTTATTCGTATTTGTTTTTTGGTGAAACAGGGGAATTACCGTTTTTTGCAATACAAATAAAATATTTAATTGCAACTATTTTAATCTCCAATCTAATCAGTTTTGGGATTGTTGCAATCAGTAATTATCTTAACAAAAGAATTTCGTGGAAAGATTATTTCTGGAGACGTTTTTTATCGGGTTTAATATTAACGATTTCGTATTCGTTAATTATTTCAATTATCGTAGTTGTTATTTATTATTTTTTATGTATCCAGAATCTTACATTCACCGGTTTTTTAATTGAACATTTCGATATTTTAACAAGGTTAGAAATATTGCTGATACTTATAAGTTTCATTTATACGATATTAAATTTTTCTTTTTTTTCATACCGACAATATACAATAACTCAAATTGAGGCTCTAAGGCTAAGTAATGATCAAATTAATTTGCAATTTCAAATGCTAAAAAGTCAGCTTAGCCCCCATTATCTTTTTAATTCATTAAATACAATTTCATCGCTTGCTTATCGCTATACTGATACAGCTGAGCAATATATAAGAAAATTTGCAGAAACATATCAATTTATTCTTTCGACAAATGACAGGAAATTAGTTGAAATTCGCGAGGAGCTTGAATTTTTAAAAGCATATATTTTTATGTTGGAAATTCGATACGAGAAAGCATTAGCAATAAAAATTGATATAGAAAGCAGAATTCTTGAATATGAAATTCCGCCTTTAAGTATTCAAATGCTTGTTGAAAATGCAATAAAACACAATACTATCTCAGAGATCAAGCCCTTAAAGATTATAATTTATAATGAAGGTTCAGATTTTATTGTTGTTAAAAACAATTTTATAGGAAAATCACATTTTATAAAATTTGAGAATAAATTGATTGATAAACCTGCTAAAAAAGATTCTTACAAAATAGGTTTAAATAATATTAGAAACAGATATAAATATTTCACTAAAAACCCCGTATCAATTACTAAAAACAAAGATTTTACAGTTAAAATTCCTTTGCTGTCGCCTGAAATATAAAGAAATGAAACGAATATTTATAAATAACATATTATTTCGAGTTCTTGCACCTGCGGTTTATGGTACAATGCTTTATATTATTGTTCTTTTGGTATTCGATAGCATTATTTTGCTTTACGATAATTTTTTCAGTGAGGAAGTTTTATTATGTGTGTTAATCACATATTTACTTTCCGAAAGCATGCGAGGAGCAATTCTATTATTAGAGAAATTTTATCCTTTTGAGAGAAATTCAACACTAAGAATTGTTTTGCAAACGAGCATAAGTTGTATATTGTCAATAATTTTTGTTAGCTTAATTATCTATTTTTATTTTAAGCAAATAATTGGTTATTCTCATTTTTATACTGAATTGATAGCTTTTAATATCGTGTTTCTGATTTCCTGTTTATTTTATAATTTGTTGTTTTTTAGCATATTTTTTCTAGACAAACAAAACAATATTCAATTGATAAAAGAACAAACCATCAAGAAAAATTCTGAATACAAGCTCAAAACTTTTATCAATGAAATTAACCCGAATTTTCTGTTTATAAGTCTCGAAACACTAATTGCAATAATTAAGAACGACCCAAAATCATCTGATGATTTCATTAATCGTTTATCAGAGATTTATAGATACAAACTTGATAATAAATTCAATGAATTAATTGATTTAAAATCAGAAATCAAATCAGTTGAAAACCTTATTTTTATCTTAAACCTGAGAAACAATAATAATATTTTCGTAAATTTTAATATTCCAAGAAAATATTTTGGGAAAAAAATAATCCCAAACACTTTGAATATAATTTTTGAGAATATTATTAATAATAATATTATTTCAAATTTGCAATCCTTTGAAGTGAATTGCGAAATTAATAACGAATCTTATCTATTGATTACTTATCGGGAAAATCAAGTCCTCCGACAATTTGAAAATTCCGAAAACCAATTCGAAATCATTGAAAGTTCACTAAAATATTTTACGAACAGAGATTTTTCGATGACAGTTGAAAACAAAAAATGTTTAATTAAAATCCCACTTCTCGAAATAGAAAAAGA
>CAZBSL010000114.1:4895-9230 GCA_964494265.1 uncultured Bacteroidales bacterium | reverse complement strand
GACGTATCAATAATAATGGAGGAACTAATACCATTAAACCTAATTGAATCAAATCCATAGACTTCCATAAGTTGCTCTTTAGTATAAAAACCCCCAAGCAAATTCCTGAATTTAATTATTCTACCCGCAAAAACAGGCCCGATTCCTTTTAATTTTAATAGTTTAATTGAATCTGCCGAATTTAATTCTATTGTATCATTACTTTCCGTTTTATAATATCTTTTCCGTTGATTTGAAGTTTCTGTAATTTTGGGTTTTAAATTTCCCTTTTTCTTCAATTTCTTCTTTTGCTGTTTTATCCGAATGTAAGGTTCTAAAACTTTATAATCTTCATCGGAAATGGTATAAATTTTCTTTAAATCCTCGTTTTTATAAAAATTTCCACCTTTTTTTTCATAATTTTTTATGTTTAATATTTGCTTATCATTTAAGCCCAAAAGCTTCCATTTTTCCTTAGAAAGATCATTCGGATCGAAAACAAATAATTCTGGCTTCTTGTTAATCGAATCGTTCAAAACCAATAAACTAAGATTCTTTAGTGAGTCCAGATTCTTCTCAAAAGTTTCAATTTCATTAATAAATTTATCGAAATTGGTTCTTTTGCTTTGAATAAAATATGGAAAAAAAATATTAAAAAGAAGTAGAAAAAAAAGAAGAAGAATCAAAAGCAGTATCCCTCTTCTTTCTTTTTTATTGAAATAAAAATATTCTTTAAATCTATACATGGATCCAATATATTGAACTGATAAACAAATATAAAAATTAATTCTTTAAAAACTATGAGAAAATATTTTCTTAGGAAATATATTTTCTGAGAATCACCCGATCAGTATTCATTATAAATAACCATAGGCACTTTTTTTTCTTTAGCTAACTTTAAGTACCGATGAGTTACATAATTTTATATATTTGACATTTTTATAAAATTAAAAGCTTTTTTATGGAAAATTTTTTAGAGGGAGTAGATGATTTAATAGTAAGCTATAATGATAATATCGGTGTGTATCTATTATTAGCCTTATTGATTCCAACAGGTATTTATTTCACAATCAAGTTTAAATTTCTTCAATTTACTCGGATTGGGCATTCCTTCAAAATTATAAGTGGAAAATATGATAAAAAAAGTGATACGGGCGACATAAATCACTTTCGGGCATTAACTACAGCTCTATCAGCTACTATTGGTACGGGAAATATTGTAGGTGTAGCTTTGGCAATATATTTTGGCGGCCCTGGTGCGATTTTTTGGATGTGGATCACAGGCTTTCTTGGGATGATACTTAAATTTGCAGAATGCACACTTTCTACAAAGTTCCGAAAAGTCCATAAAGACGGTTCAATTTCGGGAGGGCCGATGTATTACATGGAGATCGCCCTAAAAGATAAAATTGGATTCTTTGCAAAAATTCTTGCCGTAGTTTTTGCCGGTGCAACCATTTTATGTTCATTGGGTACCGGAAATATGGCTCAATCGCATTCAATGGCAGATGTTATTTACACAAATTATAATATTCCAATGTGGATTTCGGGTTTAGTAATCTCGCTTATTGTTTTGCTTGTAATAGTTGGAGGAATTAAACGAATTGCAGAAGTAACCTCCAAGTTAGTTCCGATTATGGCGGTTGCATATTTTATCGGTGCAATCACCGTTATTTTCCTTTTATCTGACAAAATTCCTCATGCGTTTTATTTAATTTTCCATGATGCTTTCACCGGCACAGCAGCCACAGGTGGTTTTTTTGGATCAGCATTTATTTTAACGATAACATGGGGAGTCAGGCGAGGCCTTTTTTCAAATGAAGCAGGGCAAGGCTCGGCAGCAATTGCTCATGCAGCAGCAAAGACAAAATATCCTGCGAGAGAAGGACTTGTAGCTTCTGTCGGACCACTAATCGACACTATCATAATTTGTACGATTACCGCACTCGTAATTATTCTCACTGATGCATGGTCAACCGGAATTCAGGGAGTTGGAATGACAGTGGAAGGTTTTTCAAGAGGACTTTCAACCATCGGATTAGGAAGTGTTGGCCGGCATATAGTTGCAGGTGGATTGCTTTTGTTCGCTTTTTCAACAATAATTAGTTGGTCGTATTACGGAACTAGAGCTGCTGAATATCTTTTTGGTGAAAAATGGATTAAACCTTACAGATATTTCTATGGCCTTTTTGTTTTCCTCGGATCTATTTGGGGAATTGAACTGGTTTGGCATTTTGTTGATATGGTCATTACATTTATGACGATTCCTAACCTTATAGCTTTATTGTTGTTAGCTCCGGTCGTAAGCAAGGAAATAAAGTATTACTTTTCAGAAATGAAGAAACAAGAATGAAACCGTAAAAAAATGTTTCAGATCCACAAATAAAGTTTTATACTCTGTAAACCTGTGGCGAAATTAATTACAAACTTAATTCCAGATAGAATCAATGAATTCTTATAAATTAATAATAGTTCTTCTTATTTTTTTTGTGAAATTTTCTTTTTCACAAAGTAATTCGTTGAAGTTTATTACTCAAAACGATATTAAAACAGGGGCAGAAAGAACTGAAGTTTACTTCCCATTAATAGAAGGGAAAAAAATAGCTGTAGTTGCCAACCATACATCCATGATTTCTAACACACATTTGGTTGACAGTTTAGTAAAAAGCGGTTTTGAAATAAAAAAAGTTTTTAGCCCTGAGCACGGCTTCAGAGGGAAATCCGAAGCGGGTGCAAAGATCAATAATCAAATTGATAAAAAAACCGGACTTCCAATAATTTCGCTTTACGGGAAACATAAAAAACCGACAAAAGATGACTTAAAAGATATTGATATTGTAGTGTTTGATATTCAGGATGTCGGAGCACGTTTTTATACATATATTTCAACGATGACTTTTGTGATGCAAGCCTGTGCCGAAAATAATTTACCGCTAATAATCCTCGACAGGCCAAATCCTAATGGATTTTATGTTGATGGTCCGGTTCTTGAAAAAGATTATTCATCATTTGTTGGATTGCATACAATTCCGATTGTGCATGGAATGACAATCGCAGAGTATGCAGATATGATTAATTCCGAAGGATGGTTAGAAAATAATGCAAAATGCGAATTAAAAATTGTAAAGCTTGATGGCTACGATCACTCAATGATTTACAAGCTACCTTTTAAACCTTCGCCAAATTTACCTAATTGGGAATCGGTTTATTTATATCCAAGTTTATGTCTTTTTGAAGGCACGGTTGTCAGCATTGGCAGAGGGACTGACTTTCCTTTTCAGGTTTACGGTCACCCTGAACTCTTGTTACAAAATTTTTCATTTACTCCTGAATCTAAGTCTGGTGAAAGCATTAATCCAAAATTAAAAGGAAAAAAATGTTATGGAGAAAATTTAAAGGATTATGCAAATAATTATAAAAAAAATCCCACAAATATTAATTTATCATGGATAATTGATTCGTTTAATTCCCTTAATAAAGAAAATGATTTTTTTACTAATTATTTTGATAAACTGGCCGGAAATTCAAAACTTAGAAAGCAAATCATTGACGGAAAAACTGAAAAAGAGATCAGGAATTCTTGGAAACAGGACTTGAAAAAATTTAAGAAAATCAGAAAGAAATATCTTTTATATCCCGATTTTTAGCAATAATGCGAATTAAGAGTTGGGTTTTCATAATGATAATCACCCATGCAATCCTGATAAAATTTGTTTATGGAAATTGTAAAAAAAACAGCAACCATTTTGTCCATTACACCTCATTCTATCATTTTATCATTCTATCATTTTATCATTCAATCATTCACCCATCAATTAAATTTTCAGAAGCAACAATTGATGAAATTAATGTAAGAATTGCAACAACCAGGCCTACAATAAAGGTATAAAAAAAAGGATTTGAAATATCATTGTTCAAAATATAATCACCTGTTTGTAAATGATATGAATATATTGTTTCAAAAATTGTAACACCCAAAACGGCTCCAAAAAATTTACTCATCGAAGCAAGAGAAGATACCATTCCTTCTTTACCTAAACTTGCATGGCTCATCATAAGTTTAATGTTTGGGGTCATAAACGAATAAAATCCAATTCCGTAGATTACCATTGCAAAAACTATAAAAATAATTGATGAAGATTTTGTGAAAAACAAGAAAAGAATTGTAGCAAACATTAGAAATACAGACGCAAAAATACAAATTTTCTTCGCCTTGACTCTGTCGGAAAAATATCCTGCCAAAGGGCTTACAATTAGAGAGGACAAAGGAAATATTGATAAAATTATTCCATATTCTTCAGGTTTAAAGTGCATGTAACGTGCAAAAAACAGCGGAAAGATAAACAAGAATCCATC
>CAZBSL010000114.1:0-4795 GCA_964494265.1 uncultured Bacteroidales bacterium | reverse complement strand
GTTTAAAGTGCATGTAACGTGCAAAAAACAGCGGAAAGATAAACAAGAATCCATCTCGAAGAACATGGCTTGTAATTTTTGAGATCAAACCGAATGAAAATCTGTAATTTTTTAACATGGAAAATTTAACCAATGGATTAATAAATCTTTTCTCATGAAAAACGAATAACATAAAAAACAATATACTTATTGAGAACAGAACGATAATCCTTGCCGACAACCATCCGAATTCCTGTCCAGTATTTAATGAATATATCAAAGAACTAATCATAATGAATGAATAAAACATTCCTTTGATATCGAGAGATAATTTTCCTATAAAACCAATTTCTTTTTTCTTTAATGCTTTTAATGAAATGATTAACCCTGCTATAGCCGGAATAATATTAACTACAAAAACCCATCTCCATCCTAAATTTTCAACTATAAATCCACCGGCAAAAGATCCCGTCATTAATCCAATACCGGCATATAGCATCCAAATACCGAAAGCACGTCCCCTGATCTCGGGTTTAAGATATATTACAAGTAATGCCTTTGCGGTAGCAAAAAGCATGGCTGCCCCCATTCCTTGAAAAAACCTCAGAATTAGCAGAATAAATAAAGATGGGCTTATGCTACAAAAAAATGAAGAAATTGAAAAAAGTAAATAGCCAATGATGAATATTTTCTTTTTTCCAAACAAATCACTGATTTGCCCAAAAAACAATGTTGTAGTTGTAATGGCGATAAGATAAATCAGAACAATTCGTGAACCGATTCCCGAATCAATATCAAAATAATCCAAAAATGTAGGAATTGCAACATCAACAATGCTTGCATCCAAAGTAATCATTAACATTGAGAAAGAAACCCCGAGGCTTACAAATAATTCATTTCGTGTAAAATCTTTCAAAACAGCTATTACAAATTCAAACTTTATTGATAAATTCGTTGGCTAAATTATAAAAACGTGAGCACTTATTAATGAAGTATCAATAGTTAAATTGTTATATTGCTATATTGCTATTTGGTTAAGAACAACAATGGAACAATTTAACTATTTAACTATTTTACTATTTTACTAAATATAGAAAGACTAAGATTTTATAAAGTGAGCTAATTTAATTTTTAACACACCTAACTGAGAATCCAAATGTTTTCTCCTGAAACTCCCTATGAACTTGACTATTATTATAAAAAAGCGACATCCTCCAGGCACTTGAGCCACCAATTGATGTTGATGTCCAATAAAAGGCATTAAATTTCCTTCCGAACCAAGGTTATTGACTTCAAAGTAATTTGTCTTATAAAATTTTGAATTCCTCCCCAAACCTATAAAGTGAAGCCGGTTTAAAATCCATAGATAAAATAATTACCCTTTGAGGCCGACAAAAAAACAAAAAACCCGATTTGGACATGCCATATCGGGTTTTTTACTAAACCTCAATTTAAATCAATAGGGTTTTAAATACTATTGGATAACAACTCTGTTTGTTATTACACCATTATCAGTATAAAGCTGAATCATATATGTACCTGTTCTAAAATTACTAACATCTATCTGTTGATGTTTTCCATTGACATTTATCTTTGAAACAATTGAACCATATATATTGTAAATATATATCATGTTAATATTATTTACTGATTCAATATTTAAGGTACGATTAACAGGGTTAGGATACATTTTAACCGAGTTGTCGATTTGGTTTTCAGCAATACTTACAGTTCCTCTGGAAATATTTGCATAACTGAAATGATCAAGTCCGGCAGGGAAATTTTCACCTGCGTAGCATTGAGAGTTAATATTAATCATCTCAAATTCAACAGCATATTCTTTACTTTCTGAAATATCCCATGCAATTAATTCAATTGGGACATTAACGCCATAACCACCATTAACTGCAATATTAAATGTATTCAGGTCGTTTTGCCATGGATCATCAGAATCAATTACCATGGAACCTACCATAACACCATTGCTGAATGCTGCAATTTCATCACCAATTTCAAAGTCTTCGGTTTCAATGTATATTGTATAAGTCCATTCTGCAGCGTTACCTCCATTATAAACGAAGTGAACCGGATCCATCATAGTTGATTTATATATAGCTGATTTTGCGCCTGATGCCGGATATGTTAGTGTTGCGGCATCATTCATTAAAACTTTAAAACCTTCACCTAATGAAAGGTCACCAATATTATCAACCCACATTCCCTCATTTTTAAATAGCCTATTGCCCTCGCTGTCCAATACCCAATCCAAATTATCAAGTATGCTTGCAAAAGCTGTTATGGCATTATCAGGAGCATCTTTATCATAAGGAAAATAAGGAACATAATAAATTCCTGCTGCTGCAAACACAATTGGGTTATCTTCAGGTTCTACCATATAACCGGTCATATCAAATTCATATCCAGCTACATCATCAAGATATAATTGATAACCTTCTAATAAATCCCAATTATATGGGAGTGTCTCCCATTGAGTAAGGCCGGAATTATATACCAATCTATTAGCAGCATCATTTTCAACCCAACTTGATAGATAATTAGTTGAGAAAAGGTTAGGATTTCCATTATTATCTAACAAATCCAACATATCAACCGTGGCTTGCTCTACACATCTACCAATAAAATAATAGCCCTGCGTAGAAAAATCATAATCAATTGTAGCATTTACTCGTGCAGTAAGTTCAGTATCCACAGTCGTAGTCGCGCCTGTTACTATTAAAGCATCTTCTTCAACCACAGTAGTATAATTGGCCAAGCTAAATCTAACATCGTATATGTCACCATCAAGAGACATTGAATACAGGCCACCTGCAACAGTAGTAGTAGTTTCTACAACTAATTGAGTATAAATATTAATTGCCTCAACGTTGACACCTACTAATGGACCATTAACATCAGTAACTGTTCCATTCAATTGTCCCGGAATCGTACTCCAGTATATAGCACAATAACTTACGTGATTCCCTGATGGGTCAGGGAAATCTGGACCGGAAAATGTTCCCCAACCTTCATAAAATGCAAAGTCAAGAGGTGTTTCATAAACTGCACCATGGCTGATATCATAAGCCCATATTTCCAATTCATGATTTATTGAAAAACCAGGGTCTCCATTTGAGAATTCTGCATAAGCTTTCAAAACATTAGAACCAGCATTCTGTGGGGAGGTAGTATTAGAAAGACGTAAGGTTCCAACTCTTAAACCTGGTTCACCTGCAAGACCTGCCACATCTATATCAAAAATAACAAGCTCATCAAACGGCAAAAGATTATTAATGCCAAAAAATGCATTTTGAATATGAATTGACCACATTTGATTTGGGTTACCTGTTATTGGATCAAAATTTGCATCTGTGTTTATAGGGAGAAGGCTAAAATTCAAATCTACTGTAACACCAGGATAAAAAACATGGTTATCAATTGTAAAATCATCGTAACCTACACTTGATACTACAATATCGTAAGTGCCTCCATAATAACTTAGGTTATATGTCCCGTCATCTGTTTCTACTTTATGTAACCATGTTGCACTATTATATTCATACAAATTGATAGTCACTGAAGGTGAAGCAGGATTAGGGTCTTTAATTAACTCCATTGTTATTGCATTATATATTTCACCCTCAAGTGCACCTTTTTGAGGTAGAAGTTCAATTGTAGCAGCATGAGTTGTAGTGACTCCATGAGTAATTGTTTCAGTAAATGTTTGTGTTATATATTGCGGATATGAAACAGAAAATAATGTCAAAATTCCATCAGGAATATCTTCAACTAAATAATCCCCAGCTGCATCAGTAGCATCCGAGTAAATTGTTCCATCAATAGTAACTGAAACTAATGCGTTCTCCACTGGTATCTGATTAAGCAAATCAGAGGGATCAAGATATGTAACATCACCATCAAGGTTTCCGAACGCGTCTAAAATAACTGTCTGAGCATACGGACTTCCAGCAGCATTAACTGTAATATCAAAAGTTTCATTTGTATAAGAAGAATGGTTTATGGTAATTGTGTAATCTACATCATCTCCGGCAGTCCCGGTAAACAAATCTAATGTATATGTACCGTCTGGTACCCCCGGCTCAACACCATCATAATCACCGGTAAAAACATTCGCAGTTGTAACAGGTACAGAAGCATTATCCATGACAGTAACAACTAATGTAGCATTGTAAGGTTCAGGCGCAAGGGTAGAAAATGTTAGGTCAACATAACAATAGCTATATATACCTTCGGCAGGGAAATAAGGCGTAGTTGTTGGTGCATACCAATCACCGTGAAAAATAATTTCCGTACTACCATAAGTAATATATTCCAGGCCTTCGCTTGCATCCCAACATTTCAACAACAAAGGATTTCCCGGATTGTATAAAGGGTCTCCGCTAGTATTAAATGTAAAAGCATCAAGTTGACAACTTGCGAAATTAGTAAGTGAAGGAGTAACAGATAAGGTTAAACGTCCAACCATTGTCCCTCCATCATAGATAGCAACTTCATCGCCGGGAACTAAGGAGTCTCCAACGGGAAGAGTAGTTCCATAAATCAATATTTGCATTTGCGGCAGGTTAGTATTCCCATTAACATTAGGGTAATGCTGCGCATTCAAACTGAAATTAATCAGCATCGTAAATGCGAAGACTAAAGTAATAAATTTTGTAAATTTTTTCATGACATTTTAGTTTTGTTAATATTTAGTTACTTAATTTTATAATTTTATAATTTTTTGAAATATAATTCATTCTTTTAAAATCTTGTCAATAAGGCAAATATTCGATAAAACTCAATTTAGTAAATAATACAT
>CAZBSL010000113.1:0-9280 GCA_964494265.1 uncultured Bacteroidales bacterium | reverse complement strand
CCTGCCGATAGATATTCATTAATTTTCATTGGATACATATTCCTGATCACCTCAAGCCTACGGAAAGGAATGATGCCAATATCCATTTGTGCAGCAAATTCGGGAAGCTTTTCGGGTACTTGAGAAGGGTGAATCTCAAGGTTTGAAAATTGCGATAACATATTCATTGCTTCCTGATTTTCATTTCTACCAACAAAAAGAAATTTAAGTTCAGGTGAGTTCTGAATTAAATATTTTACCAAATCAACATCAAAACGATAGTCTATGCTTCCGATGAATCCGACAACTTTTTGCTTTGTCTCTTGTTTTGATTTTAATTTATAAGCTTTGTTAAAAAGATTAAAATCGGCTGCATTTTCAACCACAAAATTATTTTTGCTAAGTGATTTCCGGTTCTCGGCAATAGCTTTTGAAGTAGAGATCACAGCATCTACTTTTTTAACATATTCATCCTCAATCACACCAACGAAAGGTTTATAATAAGGAGCAAGACGCATTTCGTCCCAGCAAAAATATACGCTCAATTTCTCATTGAATTCCCCTTCAAGAAAAATTCCAACAAAAGGATTCCAACTATTAAATATTATTGGATGTGAAATTTCTAACTTTTTAATTGCTTTGCGAATATTTTTCTTCAATAGAAAAGCATTGAATTTTAAGATGGCTCTATAAATTTTTCCAACATATTTTAACCAATTAAAAGGAATAGAAGGATAAGGGCTAAGAATATTTACTTTTGCACCGTTTCTTGTTTCAACACACCTGATTCTTTTGCAAATTCCTAAAATCCTATAAATATTGAAACACCCTTTGTTTTTTAATAGTCGTAAAATTATGTCTTTAATTGTGTGTTGTCTATCAATGTATAAAACATTGTTTTCTTTTGCAATTTCAGAGAGCAGCTCAACTGCGGGATTCATATAAATATTTTCCCAGTCTCTATCGGAAATACAAATAATATTCTCTTTTCTTAATTCCATTTGGAATTTATAGATTTACAAAAGCAATATTTTTACTTTCATTTGGTTTGCTAATATAATAATTTTAATATTTTTTTAGATTTTTTTTATTTCATTATTGTTTTTGGCTACTTTTACAATCTAAAAGTAATTAGTATGAAAAATTATTTAAAATGCTTTTATTATATCATTGTAGCAGGTGTAATAATTGGAATGCTTTTTCAGCAATCGCCCGATAAGCAAATTTTTAATTATTCGTATATATATTTGGGAATTATTATTATTGTTGCACTTATCTTACTATTTATTCCTTTTATTATAAGGTTTTTGATAAAGAAAATAGGTAGTAAAAATTTGTTATTTTCTATTATTCCGACATTAGTAATTTTATTAATTCTTTATTTCTTTTTTCATTACAGATATTATTATCAATTAGAAAATCCTGTACGTGAATTTGATCCTTTTTTGCAGGCACCACCCCCACAATTTGATATTAATACTGAAAAAGATACAAATGAGTTCAGAATAATTGCACTTGGCGGTTCAACGACAAGGTGTAACAGACTGGAAGAACAATATCGTTATCCTCAAGTTTTGGAAGATATTTTAAGTGAGGCATATCCATCCCGAAAAATTACGGTTTTAAATGCCGGAATGGATTGGTACACAACTCAGCATTCATTGATAAATTATATTACTTATTGTAGTGATTTTAACCCTGATTTGGTTGTTGTTATGCATTCAATAAATGATATTTACAGGTCTTTTGAGTCGCCATTTTTTACGATGGGTGAATATAATGACAGATATAGTAATTTCTATGGCCCGGCCATAAATGGTGCTCGGCCACCCGCACCTGAAACATTTGAAAAGAATTTATTGAAACAGCTTTATTATTCATTTATGAATCTGACTGACACAACAACCTCAGTATCAAACGAATTTTTAAGTCAAATAATTGGGTCCGAAGAAGATATTCCCTTCGAAAAATACAGATCCTATAAACCCTTTAAAAAGTATTTTTCAAAATTATTTCATTATATTAATAGTGATAGTGTTGAATGCGTGTTGGTTTTACAACCGTCAATTTATAAAAAGACCATGACTCAGGCTGAATATGATCGTCTTTGGTTTGGTAAACTGGATTGTTTTGAGAATGGTGTTTATCCCTCACCGGCCTCATTAGCTATGGCTATGAAAGAATTTAATTCTGCTGCAAAAAAAATTGCGGATGATAATAGTATTGATGTAGTTGATGGTGCAACTAATATCCCAAAAACATTAGATTATTTTACTGATGATGTGCATTATACTAACAAAGGAGCATCAAAATTAGCCGAATTAGTTGCCGAACAAATAATTAATAGCGAAGTTATTGAAGATAAGTAATCAATAATTTCAGAACTCGATAATTGTATCTATAATTGTTTTTCCTCCAATAATTTGGCTAATATTTTATTTAGTTTTTCGGCACGTTTTTCCCGTGTATTATTCTTAGCAAAATTTATTCTTTTAAGTTGTTTTTCTTTAGAATCGGTTTTTATTTCTTCCCGAATTCTGTCCAGAAAAATTTCCGGTTTATTTGTTGAAAAAATCATGTCAGTCAGTTCGGGAAAATCAGCAAAATCAGTCATTACAACCGCTAAACCGGCAGCAAGATATTCATGAATCTTTATAGGATACATACTTCGTGTTACATCAAGTCGGCGAAAAGGAATAAGGCCAATATCCATCTGAGCAGCAAATTCAGGTAGCTTTTCGGGAATTTGAGGTCCGTAAATTTTAACGTTTACAAATTTCGATAAAACATTTATTGCTTCTTTGTTTTCATTTCTGCCAACAATAATATAGTTAAACTCAGGAGTATTCCGAACCAGGTATTCCATTAAATCTATATCAAAACGATAATCAATGCTACCGATGTATCCGATAGTTTTTTGCTTTCGCATATTATTGGATCTAATTTTATATGCTTTATTAAAGAGCTTAAAGTCGGCAGCATTTTCAACTACAAAATTATTTTTGCTTAGCAAGCTTCTGTTTTCGGCTAATGCTTTGGATGTGGAAATTACTGCATCTACTTTTTTAACATACTCATCTTCAATCACCCCTACATGAGGTTTGTAGTATGGGGCCAGACGCATTTCGTCCCAGCAAAAAGACACTTCCAATTTCTTTTTGATTTCGTCGTTTAGAAAAATGCCAACAAAAGGATTCCAACTATTGATTAATATAGGTTGAGAAAAATTTAATTGTTTTATTGCTTTTTTTAAATTTTTCTTTAATAAAAAAGCGTTAAACTTTAGAATTAACCTGTAAATCTTTCCATCATAATTTACCCAATTTGAAGGTATAGAGGGATATGGTGTGAGAACATTTAACTTTGCACCATTTCGGGTTTCAACATTTCTGATTCTATTGTAAAAGCCAAAAATTCTGAGCCTTTCGACATAATCCTTTTTTGTAAATAAATTGAAGAATATATATTTTAATGTATGTTGCCTGTCGATGTAAAGAAGGTTATTGTTTTTGGCAGTTTCCGAGAGCAGTTCAATTAAGGAATTCATATAAACATTTTGCCAGTCTAAGTCGGAAATACATACAATATTTTCATTCTTCAGCGCCATCTGAAATTATTGTTTCTATTAAAAAAAAATATTAAAAAATGAAAAATGAATTACATCACCTGATGAGCTATTTCTTATAATTTTCTTTGTAAACTTCTTCGTAAAGTTCAAGCACATTTTCGGACATTGTTCGCCACGAAAACTTTTTAACTTGCTCAAAACCTTTTTCTCTGAGCTCATTGCAAAGTTTTTTATCACTTAAGAGTTTAAAAATACCTTCGGTAATTTCTTCAGGCTTGTGAGGGTCAATTATCAGAGCAGCATTACCCGAAACTTCAGGCATAGATGAAGTATTTGAAGTAATTACGGGAGTGCCGCAACCCATAGCTTCAAGCATAGGGATTCCAAAACTCTCTCGTAATGATGGATATAAAAATATAGTACAAAGCTGATAAATCGCCGGAAGGTCGGTATTCACAATATATCCGGTTAGTTGAATATGATTTATTAAATCCTTATCTCCAATATCTGATAAAATACTATTAAGCTCATTTTTATCATAATCAAGCATTATTAAAGGAATCTTTTTTTCGCTTTTTGCAATAAATTTTGAAAATGCTTCTAAAGCTCCTTTAGTATTTTTCTTTGGGTCGGTATTACCAAAAAAGAAAAAGAATTCATCGGGGAGATGATATTTTTTCTTAACTCTTTTTAGTTCTGCTTTATCGTTTACAGGTTTGAAATGTTCACCAACACCATTATAAATTGCTACTAATCGGTGATCGGTTTCGGGGAGGTTAAAAAAGTTTTTTATTCGATTTTTTTCAAAATTTGAAACCGTAATAATTCTTTTACTTGATTTTACAATTCTCGGAACAACATACCTACGATACATATTTCCGAATTTCTGATACCATGTTCCTGCTTTGGTGAGAATGCTGATGTGTTCTAAGTAAATTATATCATGAAGAGTAGTAACAAGCGGAATTTTTGTTTTCAAAGGGGCAGTATTACTTGTGCAATGCAAAATCTCACAGCCTTCTTTTCGAGCTGCTCTCGGGAGGCTGCATTGTTCCCAAATCGGGAAAGACCTTCCTTTCAATTTAACTATTTTAAAATTTTCGGTTTCTTTTATGCATTGATCATCAACATCAGGTTTAATAAATAATACATATTCATTTTTCTTGTCAATTACCTGGAGGTTGTTAATCAACTCCAAGGCAACAACATCCATTCCATGCTTTTTCTTTCTAAATAATCTTTGTCCTTCAATCCCTATTTTCATGTTTTATGAAATTATTTAATTACTATACTCTTTCTGTTGATAAAATTTGATGTAAATATATGAAAAATAATTAAAGTAAATTATCAAACGAAATATATTACTAATTTTTTCTAAATTTCTTTTTGACCCGTATGCTTGGTGCTTGTGAATTCATTTTTTGCATTTCTGACTTTTAAAAGAGAAAGGAACATTAAAATAAATCCTTTTGGGAGTGTAGCCAAAGCAATGATTGTTTTAAGATTATAAAACTTTATTGGTATTGAAAAGAGAAATGCAAGAACACATCCGGCTAAGGTGCCTATCCATGCCATTGTAAAGAAATAATTATTAAAAAGTAATGAGAAAATATTAATAATTATAAGAATACCCAATAAAAGTATTCGAGGTGGTTGGGCAAATTGAATGATCTTTTCAAAATAATCGAAATTTCCTTTCGCGAATAAATACTTTATAGATGGAAATAGGTCGCGTTTAAAATAATGAATTTGTGCGGATAACCATTTTTCGCGTTGTGATGAGAAAACTTCGGCTTGCTGGACTTTTTCATCAAAAACATATGCATCTTCCAAATAATCAATTTTGTAATTATTTCTTAATATTTTCAATTCAATTTCTTTATCAAACCCTGCAACTATATCTATAGTATTCATCAGATTTCTAAAAAATTTATAATCAAATGCCATTCCCGAACCAATTATTGCTGAGGAGAAACCAAGAACTCTATGGCCTTTTCTAAAGACATGATTATTAATTTCTTCGCTAACGGCATCAAGAATTGCAAAAGGAGTATTAATGTTTTTTGCAGTCCGATGTCCTTGCAGAGCAATGAATTTTTTCGAGAAATGCTTGTTAATTTTATAAAGAAAATCCTTTTCCATAATATTATCAGCATCAAGAATGAGGGCAAAGTCGTAATCATCAGATAATTGATCCATGGCTTTGTTTAATGCTTTTGACTTAGTGCTTTGTTTGAAAGATACTTCAATTAAAATAATATGCTGATTTCTTAATTCCTGCATTGTTTTGCTTTTCAATGAATCAGCGATTACAATTACATCGAATAATTCTTTGGAATAGTTTTGTTTCAAGGCATCGGATGCAGATTCTAAAATTACGCTATCTTCTTTATAAGCAGGTAATAAAATTGCAAATTTTCTATCCTTATCAAAACTTGCAGTTTTTGGCCTATATCTGAATAATCCTCCAATAGCGAAAATCAGAATATATAAAACAGCGAGTGAAAAATAGACATAAAATATTGCCTGAATTAAATTTAATATTTGAAAAAGTACCTCCATAGTAAATGTTTTAGTATTATAATACAGGGTTTTCGAAAATTTCTTTGGATGAAATATTATTGATATTCCAAAAAATTCCTTTATAAAATGCTTTTAATAAATCAAATCTTCGTTTTAAAATAAAACTAATAGTGTTTTTGGGGATAGCAAAAAGGATCATATAAATAATACTGATATATAATTCTTTGCCTTGTACATTTCTTCGCAGAAATACAATACGGTTTCTGGTTTGATAAAATGTTTTTAAAGGGCTTTGTTTTCCTGTTGCAATCGACTCTTTATGAAAGATCAATGAGTTATGAACATAAAATATTTTATACCCTGCTTTTCTAATTCGGTAGCACCAATCGGCTTCTTCGTAATATAGAAAATAAGCATACGACATCATTCCGATTTTTTTTATCACATCAATTGGTATCATCATTGCCGCCCCATGTGCATAAGCTGTCTCACGATCTTCTTCGAATTGGCCTTTGTCAACTTCTCCAAAACCGATTGCCCGATTTCTCATTGTCCTTAAATTGTATGCTGTTGCACCCGCATATTGAATGGTGTCGGGTGTATGAAAATAACGTATTTTTGGGCTAAGCGCACCTATTGTAGGATCAGCTTCCATTTTATCGACCAAAGGCTCAAGAAAGTTTTTAGTTACAACAGTATCATTATTAATCAGCAAAACATATTTTCCGCGAGCTTTCATTATTCCGTAATTATTTCCGGCTGCAAACCCATAATTAATTGGGCTTGCTGTCATTATAACATTAGGAAACCTTGACTTAATATCTAAAGGCGAGTCATCAGGTGAATCATTATCAACAACAATTATTTCTATATTCGGGTAAGTTATCTTATTAAGTGATTCGATTAAATCGCATGTTACTTCAGAATGATTGTAGTTAACCGTAATTATTGAAACTAATGGGTGAATACGTTTATGTTTAGAAATAAGCATTTTGTTACAGAGTTATCTATTAGGATTTGTTTGTTGAATGCGAATGAGTTGTGTGTATGAATTTTTTGCTGGCTCCTTTAATTCTCAACAAAGACAAAAACATCATAAAAAAACCTTTAGGTAATGCCAATATTGCTTTAATTAATGCTTTATTATAGAATTTTTGTGGAATTGAGAAGATTAAGGTAATAATAGTAAGTCCGAATAAAATTAACCAATTTAATGGAGTTAAATAAAATAGAGAATCAATAAAAGTTAGTTTTAATAAATATGTTAATCCTGAAAGGAAAACAAAAATGGATAAAAGCCCAAGCAAAATAATCCTCGGCGGTTGTATCATTTGCAAGACTTTATCGAAATAATCAATGTTAGCTTTAAAAATAAGATCATTTAGGCCGGAGAAAAAATAATCTCTAAAATAGCTTAATTGTGCAGCTATCCAACGGCGGCGTTGGTTTACAAAAACATCGGATTTTTGAGTTTTTTCGTCAAAAACCAAAGCATCCTCGCAATAATCGATTACATATTTTTGCTTTAATAGTTTCATTTCAACTTCTTTATCCTCCCCAACCGAATCAATAGTTTTCATTGTATCTTTAAAAAGCTTGTATTCCAAAGCCATACCTGAGCCGATTAGTGCTGAAGATAAACCCAAAACTCTGTGTCCTTTCCTGAAAACATGATTGTTAATTTCCTCACTAATTGCATCGAGAATAGCAAAAGGAGTGTTGGTGTTTTTCGCAAGCCTGTGGCCCTGAACAGCGACAAAACCATTATCGAAAGATTTGTTAAGTTTTTCGATAACATCGCTTTGCATAATGTTATCGGCATCAAGGATGAGAGCAACATCATAATCATCTCCAATGGCTTCCATTGTTTTATTAAGAGCTTTTGATTTTTTACTGACTTCAAAACTTACAACGTTTACGGTGATTGGTAGTTTTCTCAAAGCTTCGAGAGTCGATTCTTCAAAAGAATCGGCAATAACTATTACATCATAATATTCTTTCGGATACTTTTGATTTAATGCATCTTTAGCAACCTCCACAATTACTGAATCTTCTTTATAGCCGGGAATCATGACGGCAAATTTTCGTAGTTTACTGTTTTTTACAGGTTTTCGTTTGTACCTAAACAATCCGGCAAATCCGAAAATAAAAATATAGGCGGTTGCAAAAGCTAAAAATGTAAATATTGCAATTTCAAAAATATGAATAAAAATTTTAACTATTTCCATAATTATAAATTTAGTTTAAGTTACTATAATTTAGGACTATTCCTTATACCTTTATGATGAGTGAAATTCCAAATCATTGCTTTGAAAAATGCTATTAATAAATCAAATCGGCCTTTTAAAATATATTCAATACTAATTCGGGGTATGGTAATTAAATACATATATAAAAGGCATATAAATAATGTAATTCCTTTTCTGTTTCGGCGAGCAAAAAGGACTCTGTTTCTTGTAATATAATAAATTTGTAAAGGGCTGTCTTTTACGGTTGATATTGATTCTTTGTGAAGCACACATGATTTGCCCTGGTAATAAATTTTATATCCGGCTTGTTTTATTCTGTAAGCCCAATCATGTTCTTCGTAATACAGAAAAAATATATCATCCATAAGTCCTACTTCTTTAATCACTTTCATAGGAACCAACATTGCTGCACCGAAAATTGAATCTGTTTCGTGAGTTATGTCAAACTGTCCACTATCTTTTTCACCAAAACCTACAGCTAAGGTTCTGATTGTGTATGGTTTCATAGGTGTAAATCCTGCAAATTGAAAAGTGTCGGGTTTATCAAAAAATTTAATTTTAGGACTTACCATGCCAATTGTAGGATCATTTTCCAGTAAGTCAACCATTGGTTCGAGGAAATCAGCTGGAACTTCAGTGTCGTTATTAATAAATAAAAGATATTTACCTTTTGCTTCACGAATTGCAAGGTTATTCCCACCGGCAAAACCCAAATTCTTTTTGCTGATAATCAAATTAATATCAGGATATTTTTCCTTTATAATCTCGGGAGTATCGCTTGGGGAACCATTATCAACAACAATTATCTCAGTATTTCTGTAGGTAATATGCTGAATAGAAGCCATGAATTCACACGTAACTTTTGATTGATTGTAATTAACTGTAATAATTGATACTAAAGGCTGCTTCTTCCTGTTTTGTGCATTGGGTCACCCACTTTTTAAATTTTCATATCCAGAAG
>CAZBSL010000112.1:6035-9316 GCA_964494265.1 uncultured Bacteroidales bacterium | reverse complement strand
TTACAAAGGAATATTCCCATGTTTCTTAGGTGGATTGGTTTTGCTTTTGTTTTGGGTCATTTCAAGTGCTTGAATAATTTTTTTTCTGGTTTGTTTCGGGTAAATTATTTCATCAATATATCCAAGTTCGGCAGCTTTATAAGGACTGGCAAAAGTATTTCGGTAATCGTTAATGGCTTTTTGCCTTTCTTCAATATCAAGATTATCTTTCTTATAAATTATATTTACGGCACCTTCGGGGCCCATTACTGCAATTTCGGCGGTCGGGAAGGCATAATTTACATCAGCACCGATATGCTTACTCGACATCACATCATAAGCTCCCCCATAAGCTTTTCTTGTAATAATTGTGATTTTAGGAACGGTAGCTTCACAAAAAGCAAATAAAAGTTTAGCACCATGTTTTATAATTCCACCAAACTCTTGTGTTGTTCCGGGTAAGAATCCGGGGACATCTTCAAATGTTATCAAAGGAATGTTAAAAGCATCACAAAACCGTACAAATCTTGCTCCTTTAATAGAAGAATTTATATCCAAAACTCCTGCAAGGTTTGCCGGCTGATTTGCTACAATACCAATCGAACGGCCTGCCATACGTGCAAATCCAATTATTATATTTTGTGCATAATACGGCATTATTTCAAAGAAATTATTGTCATCAATGACAGTCTCGATAATTTCTTTCATGTCGTAGGGTTTATTGGGATCGATTGGTACGATGGTCTCAAGTTTTTGATCTTCACGATTAATGTCGTCATTACAAATTTTAATCGGAGGGTCTTCCATGTTGTTTGATGGAATAAAACTAAAAAGCTCGCGAAGCATCATCATTGCTTGTTCATCTTCATCGGCAATCAAGTGAGCTACCCCGCTTTTTGAATTATGAGTCATCGCACCTCCAAGTTCTTCTTTTGTAACTTCTTCATGAGTAACTGATTTGATTACATCAGGACCCGTTACAAACATATAGCTTGAATTTTTAACCATTAAAATGAAATCGGTTATAGCAGGGGAATAAACAGCACCGCCGGCACATGGGCCAAGAATTGCAGAAATTTGAGGAATCACGCCCGAAGCCATAGTGTTTAGATAAAAGATATCGGCATATCCTGCAAGGCTTTCAACTCCTTCCTGGATTCTTGCTCCACCAGAGTCATTTAAACCAAAAACCGGTGCACCCATTTTCATTGCCAACTCCATTATTTTTACTACTTTATCGGCATTGGCACGGCTTAAAGTCCCTCCGAAAACAGTAAAATCCTGTGCAAAAACATAAACTAATCTGCCGTCAATTTTTCCGTAACCCGTTACAACTCCATCACCGAGAGGTTTGTTTTTTTCAACCCCAAAATCATGAGCACGATGGGTCATAAATTTATCGGTCTCAACAAATGTTTCTGGGTCAAGAAGGTCTGATATCCTTTCTCTTGCAGTCTTTCTTCCTGCTTTATGCTGGCGATCAATCCTTTCAATTCCCCCTCCGAGTTCGGCGGCTTCATTTTTTTCTTCGAGTAATTTATATTTTTCTTCGATTGTTGACATGTTTTCTAAAATTGTTAAATTGCTATATTGTTTTTCTTGTAAACGATCACAATTGGATATTAGAAATTGGAAATTTGACCTTCTTCTGAATTTCTTCCCAAATGCTCAATGATTTTTCATGGCTTATTAATTTTTACATATTCAATAATATTTCATGTTGAATTTCATACTTTAAACAATTTATTCTCATCATTCAATAAGGACCAATGGCTGATTCCCATCAATTATATCCCCTTCTTTAACTAAAACATCTTTAATAAGTCTGTCTTTTTTTACTTTATATTCACTTTCCATTTTCATTGCCGAAATTATTATTACAGTTTCACCGGCTTTAATTTTATCACCTTTTTTTATTAAGATTTTGACCACTTTTCCGGGCATTGGTGATGAAATTGCCGTATTTTCATCCATTTCATCCTTTTTGCGGCTTTTTAGATATTTGCTTTCTGCATCAATAATCTCAACATCATTTGAATTATATAAAGTATTAACAATGTATTTTTTATTACTCTGGTTTTGTATTAATTCAACATTATATGATTTCCCGTCCATCAGCAATGAGTAAACTCCATTTTCGACCATAACAATATCAAGATCATAAGTTTTATCATCAACCCTAATTTTTATTTTATTTTCATCGCGTGATAAAAGTTCAATATTTGCTGTTCTTTTATTTATACTAATTTCTAACGACATGGATTTCCTGTTTAAATCTTAAAATTTATTTTTTACCAAATTTGTTATTTACATCCTTAAGACTCCCTTTTTCCTGCCAAAATCTTTCCAGTTGTTTCCAAGTGTATTCGAAAGTCTTTGAGGCTGAATCTTTTCAAGTTTAGTGACATAATCAAAATAAGCTGTAATCATAGCAATGTCTTCCATTTTTGTAGTACCTTTATTGTAGGAAAACAAAGCCTCTTTATTTTCTTCAATAAAATGAGTATTGTATTTCCCGTTCACAAAATCCGGGATTTCCATTATGCGTTCAAGGAATTTTATTGTAGTTTTTATGCCCGTAATTTTATAAGCATATAAGGCTCTTTTCATTCTATCAATTGCTTCCTTTCTTGTTTTCCCCCAAATAATTAATTTTGAAATCAATGGATCGTAGAAAATAGGAATTTCATAACCTTCGTAAACATAGCCGTCGTGCCTGACACCAAGTCCGAGAGGCTCGGTTATATGTTTGATGACGCCGGGGTTAGGCATAAAATTATTATCCGGATCTTCGGCATAAATACGACATTCAATTGCGTGGCCATCCTGAAATAACTCTGTTTGTTTAATATCAAGAATTTCTCCGTCAGCAATTTTTAATTGCTCGGTAACAAGGTCGATACCGACTACTCTTTCAGTAATCGGATGTTCAACCTGCAAACGGGTATTCATTTCAAGAAAATAATAATTCAAATCATCATCGACAATAAACTCAACGGTTCCGGCACCATCGTAATTAACAGCTTTAGCAACCCGAACCGCAATTTCTCCCATTTCCTGTCGGACTTTTTTTGTCATAATTGGCGAAGGTGTTTCTTCAATAACCTTTTGATGCCTTCGTTGGACCGAACATTCTCTTTCAAAAAGATGAACAACATTACCATGCTTGTCGGCAAGAATTTGAAACTCTATATGATGAGGTGAATCAATATATTTTTCAACGTAAACTGCATCGTTTCCAAATGCAGATAATGCTTCTGATTTAGCAGCCCTTACGGCACTAATTACATCTTTTTCTTCTC
>CAZBSL010000112.1:3830-5935 GCA_964494265.1 uncultured Bacteroidales bacterium | reverse complement strand
TTGGCAACATTAATGATTTTATCAATTACAAGATAACTCTCGTTGGATGGAGAATTACCAATAAAATATGCTTCATCGGCATATCTGACGTGCATAGAAGTACGGTCGGCCTCAGAAAACACCGCAACAGAAACAATTCCCAACTCCCTACATGAACGCATTACTCTTACGGCAATTTCTCCTCTGTTTGCAACAAGAACTTTTTTAATCATTTTATGCTTTTATTTATTTCAAATATTGAATGCACTTATTAACCAAAAAATAACTTTTTTTAGCAATATTCATAGCTGTAAAAATAAGATATTTTTCTAAGTCGGAAAATAAAATCAATATAATTCTTTTAACATCCGAACAGTAAGGAAATGAATGTTATCAATTGCTCTGTTTAAAAACATTCCTTTTTTATAGTAAATTAATTTATTTGGAGTGTTTGCAAAATAAAGGCACAAAACATTTGTCTATTTTAGAACTATTAATTATTGCGTTGCTTTTTTGGAAAAGATCGACTAAAAGAATTCTAGCAAAACCAAATATTATTAAGATATTTACGTTATGCTAAACGCATTATACATTTTGAATTTTAAAATGCCTGAAATAAAAGCATATAAAGGAAATATATTTCACTTTTCAGATGATGCTGATGCTGAGAATTGCAATACGAAGTATCAATTTATAGAAAACGGAATAATGGTAATTGAGGATGGTTTGATAAAATCCATCGGCTCTTCAAATGAAATTATTAAAACCTTAGCTAAAGAAACAGAGATTCTTGATTATAAGGACTCCTTGATTATCCCGGGATTTGTTGATGCTCACATTCATTCGGTTCAAACCGAATCAATTGCATCTTATGGCGAGCAGCTTCTCGACTGGTTAAACGAATATATTTTCCCTACCGAAAGAAAGTTTAGTGATAGAAATTATGCTGAAAAAGCTACGAAATTTTTTCTAAGAGAACTTTTGCGAAACGGAACCACAACGGCTGCAATATTTCCATCTGTTCATGCGGTTTCTACAGATGTTTTATTTGAAATTAGCCATAAAATTAATATGCGTTTGATTGCCGGAAAAACCATGATGGACCGAAATTCGGTGGAAGCTGATTTTGATACTCCTGAAACTGCCTACTCCGAATCGAAACTTTTAATAGAAAAATGGCATGGGAAAGGGAGATTGTCGTATGCAATAACTCCGCGTTTTGCTCCAACTTCTTCTGAAGAACAATTGAATGTTGCATCTTCGTTGAAAAAAGAATTTCCGGGGATTTATGTTCAGACGCATTTAGCGGAAAACAAGAAAGAAACAGAATATGTTAAAACATTGTTTCCATGGAGCAAATCATACCTTGAAGTTTATAATCATTTTGATTTATTAGGCGATCGTTCACTTTTTGCACATTCAATTCACTTGACTGATAATGAATACAAAAGGATTGCAGAAACAAATTCGGTTGTTGTTCATTGCCCGACGTCTAATCTGTTTCTCGGTAGCGGATTATTTGATTTTAAAAAAGCAAATGAATTCAATTTGAGAATGGCTTTGGGAAGTGATGTTGGAGCAGGTACAAGTTTTTCAATGTTTAAAACTGCAGATGAAGCATACAAAGTTGCCGCACTCCAAAGCGAAAAACTGTCTCCTTTAAAGCTGTATTATCTATTGACTCTCGGAGGAGCTAAAGCACTTTCGCTAAGTGATAAAATTGGAAATTTTTCAATCGGAAAAGAAGCTGATTTTAATATTATTAATTTGAATTGTACACCTTTATTGGAATACCGAATTAAAACGGCAAAAACTCTTGAAGAAAAACTCTTCGCTTTGATGATTCTCGGTGATGATAGGGCAATTAGCGAAACTTATGTGTTTGGGAAATCAATGAATGAGTTTCTTCAATAATAAACCGCAAATACACGTATAAATTTTACATGCGTTTGAGTAATTTACGGTTTTAATTATTTTGTTTTTCCTTTATTTCTTTTCTTATCATTACTTTGTTTATAAAATAATAAAACTCCAAAAAGAGAACCATACAAAGTGCTGTTTACCGGATTTGAAGTAATTGCACAAGTCCCTGATGAACATCCAATAAAATAATAATAAGCGTATCC
>CAZBSL010000112.1:0-3730 GCA_964494265.1 uncultured Bacteroidales bacterium | reverse complement strand
GCACTACCTTTACACGTCAAGCTGACTAAGAGCGTAACAATAAGCACCCAGCGAAACGGCTTTTGATGTTCCAAGCCTTGAAATTCCAACACCTATACTTTTTATTGGATCATAATTTATTGTTTTGTCGCTGAATGGGACTTTAATTTTTTGGGAATTATCTTTCATAAATTCATTCAGTTCAATTTTATTCTCAAGGTTATATGCAAGTATTTCAAGACGTGAGATTTTATAACCTTCAAGAGCAGTATATTCTTTGTTCATCTCATTAACTGCCTTTTGTAGAAATAAAGGATATGCTCCTGCAAGCCCGCCTCCGATTACAATCAAGCTGTCTAACAAAGTTACTGCGTCGGCAAGAACATTTCCGGCAATCATTGCGAATTCATCAAAGGCCTTGATTGCGGCATTTTTATCTCCATCAATTTCTCCGCTGCCGATCTCAAATATTTCTTTTGGTGTCGGACAATCTTTTATATCAATTTTTGCTTCTTTTGCATATACTCTCAAAACAGCCCTAATACTCAAGCTGTCTTCAGAGCTTGTTTGAGGATAAAATTTATTGCTAATTCTATTGATTTCACCCATAGCCGAATTATCACCAATAATAAGTTGTTGGTTAATAACAATTCCTCCACCGAAGCCGGTACCAAAAGTTACTCCAAGCAAATTTTTATATTTCTTTTCACTTCCATTTTCTTTTAACAGAGAATTAATTTCGGGAAGTAAGCCTGCAATTGCTTCACCATAAGCGAAAAGATCGCCATCGTTATTTATGAAAACCGGAATATGAAAATGATTTTCAAGCATTGCTTTTAATGCAACACCGCCCCGAAATGCCGGAAGATTCTGCAAATCACCAATTATTCCCTTTTCATAATCGGCAGGGCCGGGAAAGCAGAAACTAATAGCTGAAATCTCCTCGGTTATTTGCTTTTGTGTTTCTTCGAATCCTTTAATTATTGTTTTTAAAATATGTTCCAGATTATCTCCTTTTGCAGATAAAATTATTGGTTTCAATAATTCTTCTCCACCACGTATTGCATTAAAAACGAAATTTGTCCCACCTGCATCAAGGCTTAGGATTATGCGTTTATCTTTTTTATAATTCATTAATCAGCATTATTAAAATAAATTATTTATTACATATTATAAACACAAACATCTAAAATAAATAGATGTTTGTGTTTATATAATTTTACAAAAATAAGATAATTAGTCTTAGAAAACCTGCATATAAATTGGTTTTCTACAGAAATTTTATTTCTTTATTTTTTTTGCAGCCTTTATAACATTATTGAAATAGATTGCAAATGGCCGATATGCTAAATGTGACCACTTAGAAAAAGGAACCTCAATCATTAACATTGGGAAAAGAACCATTAAATGAAAGACATAAATATAGTAAGTTGAGTATGGCATTCCATAAATTCTAAATATGTGAACCAATATTCCTGTTATAGTTGATAAAAACAATAGTACAAGAAAAGTCCAGTCGGTAACATGAGAGTGTTTGGTTTTTTCCTGATTCTTTTTTATTCTTGAAACAAAAAAGTAAACAACACCAACAGTTAAACCAACTGTAGCATAATAGCCTAATAACCTTTGAGGATGCCACCATTCGTAAATATTATCAGTTTGAAACCAACCTAAAAACACAACTATCATTATTAACATAATAACATAACTAGTCATTAAAAACCAGTGAACAATCCAGTAAGTACTGAATTCAAATTTTTTGTTACTTATTTGTGTATTACAATCTGAAAACTGTTTTTGAGTGGCAAAATGAACTATAAGAGACCAAAGTTCAGTAAAATATAACTTAAATGGAATTTTAACATCTTTTCTTCTAACAATAACCTTCAAATACATATTAAAGATATTGCTTAGTAAAAAGAATCCCAGTAATCCGGCCATAATCCAGTCACCAATTTCAACTTGTTTCCATGGAGCAAAAGTGTTTAATTTAACACCTCCTTCGGAAGTTAGTTCGGTTGTCATTGGCCCATGAAAAAACACAAACAACAAAAGAACAACAGCAGCTAAGAAAATAATTGCACCGAATTCCCAAATTTTTGATGTATATAACTTGCCAGCTAATCCTGTCCAATCATATTTTGAGGTAAGGTATCGCCTTAAAGTCATCATTAACTCACCAGGGTCGGTTTTTTGTGGGCAAGTTTCGCTACATTCCCCACAATAATAACATAGCCAAGGGTCAAGAGAAGATTGTAATTCGTCTTCTAATCCTAAAACACTTAACCGTATCATTTTTCTGGGAAACGAATTATCTTTATCTGACAAGGAACAAACTGCCGTACAATTACCGCAATTATAGCAAGCATTAAAATCAAGTGCTCCGTATTCTTTTAATTCTTTTGCAAAATCAGGATTTATTTGTGCCATTTTATTTCTTGTTCTTTAATTTGTAATAATAATATTCATCATCGTCGTCTATATTTCCGACTTCAATAAAGCCATATTTTAATAAAGTCATCAGATGATAAGTAATAATTTCAATATCGGTATTGGTTTCCTTAGCCAATTCAGGTATAGTTTTTTCCTCTGATTCAAGCGATTTTAATATCAGTTTTTTTATTTTATTAAAGGATTTAATACTATTCCTGACGCTTTCCGAAACCTTGCGTTTTTCTTTCATAACATCAATTGTCTTTTTCATCGGATAAATTTTAATTTACGATTTCATAATTAATTAATCAATTAATGCATCTATCATGCTTTCAATCTCAACATCCGTATATCCAATCAATTGAATTGCATTTGTAGGGCATACGGGTAAACAAATACCACAGCCTTTGCAATTTGCTTCATTGACTTCTGCAATAACTTTACCATCAACTTCTTTTTTAAGAATTGCACTATAGGGACATACCGAAGTACATTTATCACACCATTCACAAAGAAGTTTATCAATTTGAGCAAGTGTGGGTTCTAATTCGATTTCGCCTTTGCTTATTAAAGAATTAACTTTTGCGGCGGCAGATAAAGAGGATTTAACCGATTCTGTAATATTTAATGGAGCCTGACAGGCACCGGCAATAAGTACTCCGTCAATTACCGTTTCAACAGGCCTAAGTTTGGGATGAATTTCATTATAAAATTTATCTCTTCCTATCGGTACTTTAAAAATATTATTTAACGAATTATTTTCCCGCGGTACCATACCTGTTACTAAAACAACAAGATCAGCTTTGACTTCCAATTGCTTATCGGCAGTTAATATATCTATAATTTTTACGAAAGTTTGCCCTTTTTCTATATAAACTTCAGCAGGTGAATCTTCAAAAGATTGCAAAAATATATCACCTTGTTTTGACGATTTATTATATAAGATTTCTTGTTTTCCGTATGTTCGCACTCCCCTTGTAAAATGGAAGTTGTTAATTCCCTTGTACTTTTCTTTTAACATTATTGCTGTATGAATTGCCGATGTGCAGCAATATCGTGAGCAATATTTATTTTCGCCATCAACCTGACGGCTACCTACGCAATAGATATAAGCAATATTTTTTATTTTATTACCTTGATAAATTAACTCATCTTCTCTTAATTCTATCAAGCGTTTTAGTTGTTGAAGAGTAATGACATTATCAATTTCTTTATACCCAAATTCACCTTTTTGGGGTTCATACGGACTCGCACCGGTTGTTAATAAAACTGCTCCGACATTAATGTTGATAATTTCTTCTTTTTGTTCGAGGTCAAT
>CAZBSL010000111.1:2381-9327 GCA_964494265.1 uncultured Bacteroidales bacterium | reverse complement strand
AAAAGTTTAAACACAGAGTCGCTAAGAAATAGGGATTTAGAAATAATCAATAAAAAATTAAAAATAAAAAATCAAAAGATGTTACTAAATATAAAAAACCTACATGTTTCAATAAATGATAAGGAAATAATAAGTGGCCTTAATCTTGGAATAAACTACGGTGAGGTTCACGCAATAATGGGACCCAACGGAACAGGTAAAAGTACTCTGGCAGCAGCAATTTCGGGAAAACCGGGTTATGAAGTTACCAAGGGTGAAATAATTTATAAAGGAAAGAATATAATTGGAATGTCGCCGGAAGAAATTTCATGGGAAGGGATTTTTCTCGGATTTCAATACCCTGTTGAAATACCGGGTGTTAGCATAACAAATTTCTTACGTGCAGCACTCAACGAGCATCGCGAACATCAGGGATTAAAACCTTTAACCGGCTCGGAGTTTCTTGCAAAACTTAATGAAAAGAAAAAGTTGGTTGAAATTCAATCGAAACTAACAAACCGCTCTGTAAACGAAGGATTCTCAGGCGGTGAAAAAAAGAAAAACGAAATTTTTCAGATGGCAATGCTTGACCCGATCCTGTCAATTCTTGACGAAACCGATTCAGGGCTTGATATTGATGCTTTGCGAATAGTTGCCAATGGAGTTAATAAACTTCGTTCAGAAGATAATGCTTTTCTGCTAATAACACATTATCAGCGTCTTTTGGATTATATTGTACCCGATTTCGTTCATGTTTTATATAATGGACGAATTGTTAAGTCAGGTGGAAAAGAGCTGGCTTTGTTTTTAGAAGAAAAAGGATATAATTGGATTAAGGAGGAATTGATTGATTTATAAATAATTTCTAAGCATTCATTGTTTAATAAATGTTTTTGGAAAAATGGATGCTTAAATAGTTATATTGTTAAATTGTTTATATGAAAAACTTAGAAAAAAATACATCGTTTTTTGAAAACTTAATTACTCTGTTTGAAGAAAATAAAAATAAAATTTCTAAAAACGATACTAAAAAAATCTCCGAAGTCAGAAAAGCGGCGATCGAAAAACTTTCAAAAAGCAGCTTACCTGCCTTAAAAGACGAAAAATGGAGAGAAACAGATTTAAGCAAAACTCTTTCAAAAAATTATAACTATTATTTCGATGCTAAGGAGGATAATGCTAAAATTGGAAAAACATTTAAATGCGTTGTCCCCCAGCTTGATTCTTTATCTTTTACTTTCGTAAACGGTTGGAATACATTTGAATCGGAGCTAATTACATTAGAAGACGGAATAATAATTGGAAGTTTTTCTGATGCAATGAAAAAATATCCGGAAATAGTTGAGCAACATTTTGATAAGATATTTCAATCCGAACAAGATTTCTTTAGCCTTTTGAATACTTCTTATGCACAAGATGGATTTTTTATATATGTTCCTGATAATGTGAATGCAAAAAAATCAATTCAAATTGTTAACATAATAAATAATGATGAGAATATTTTTCTTCAAACACGAAATATCGTAATTATCGGAAAAAACTCAAAGCTAAGTTTGATCCATTGCCACGATTCTGTTAATCAGAAAAATAGTTTTACTAATGGTGTTTCAGAAATTTTTCTTGACGAAAACTCAAGCATTGATTATTATAAATTACAAAATTTAAATAATGAATCAACTTTGCTAAATCACACAAACTTTTATCAAAAAAGCAATTCCAATGTTTCAACAAATTCAATTTCACTAAATGGCGGATTGATAAGAAACGAAACTTTTGTTGAGATTGATGGAGAAGGGTGTGCTTCAAATGTTTATGGTTTGTTTTTGATGGACGAAAAGCAACACATAGACAATCAGGTTTTTATCGACCATAAAAAACCAAATTGTTCTAGTAGCGAATTGTTCAAAGGTATTCTCGACGACAACGCAAGCGGTGTTTTTAACGGCCACGTTCTTGTTCGGAAAGATTCGCAAAAAACCCAGGCTTTTCAAAGCAATAAAAATATTTTGCTTATGGATACAGCTAAAATCAATACCAAACCATTTCTTGAAATTTATGCCGACGATGTTAAATGTAGCCATGGTGCAACTGTAGGACAATTAGATAACGAAGCCTTGTTTTATCTTCGATCGCGAGGAATTAGCGAAAACAATGCAAGAATGCTTTTGCTGTATGCTTTTGCTGCCGAGGTGATTAATAAAATTTCGATAGAACCCTTAAAAAACCGAATCGACGACATGGTAAAGAAAAGGCTTAGGGGTGAACTCTCAATTTGCGAACAATGTGTTTTGCATTGTGGAACTCCAGAAAAAGAAATTGACTTTCAAATTGACCTTAGTAGAATTTAAAATTATTGACCTTAAAGATAAACTGTATTAAATGTTGGATGGATAAATTGTTATATTGTTATATTTTTAAATGGTTGAATGGATAAATTGTTTATCTTGATTAATTCATAAATTTATTAAAAAACTATGAATACGCTTGCAAAAATCAAATATACAAATCACTATGAGTTTTGATGTCGATAGAGTAAGAGAAGATTTTCCAATTCTTAATCAAATGATTTACGGAAAGCCTCTCGTTTATCTTGATAATGCCGCTTCAACTCAAAAACCGGCAATTGTTATAGATACAATTTCAAAATACTATTCTGGACAAAACAGTAATGTTCATCGTGGTGTACATTATTTGAGCATGATGGCAACCGAAGCTTTCGAAAATGCCCGAAAAAATATTGCTGATTTTATTAATGCAAAAAATTCTAACGAGCTTATTTTTACAAGCGGAACAACTGAATCTATTAACCTTGTTGCTCATTCTTTTGGCCGAAAATTTATTTCCGAAGGCGATAATATCATTATTTCGACAATGGAGCATCATTCAAATATTGTTCCCTGGCAAATTCTTTGCGAAGAAAAAAACGCAAAACTTAGTGTGATTCCTATAAACGAAGAAGGTGAAATTGATTTTGAGGCCTTTAAAAAAATGCTTAACAAAAAAACCGGCCTCATAGCAATTACTCATGTTTCAAACGCACTTGGAACTGTAAATCCGATAAAAAAAATTATTGATTTGGCCCATGATTTTGATGTCCCGGTTCTAATTGATGGTGCTCAGGGAATTTCGCATTTTAAAGTTGATGTTAGCGAACTTGATTGTGATTTTTATTGTTTCTCGGCTCATAAAATGTTTGGCCCTATGGGTGTTGGGGCTTTATACGGAAAGGAAAAATATCTCGAAAAAATGCTTCCCTATAAAGCAGGAGGCGAAATGATAAAAAAAGTTACTTTCGAGAAAACAACTTTTAATGAATTGCCATTTAAGTTTGAAGCCGGAACACCGAATGTTGCCGGTGTTTTAGGTTTTGATGCTGCCATTAATTATTTGAAAGAACTGTCGATTGAAAAAACTTCGACTTATGAAGAGGAAATATTTAAATATGCAACAAATGCTTTACAAGAAATTGATGGCCTGAGAATTATTGGTAATGCAAAAGAAAAAATCAGCATAATTTCTTTTCTTATCGGCGATATTCATCCTTTTGATGCCGGAACTATTATTGACAAAACCGGAATTGCAGTACGAACCGGCCATCATTGTGCAGAACCTCTGATGGATAGATATAAAATTCCGGGAACTATTAGAGCTTCTTTTGTTTTTTATAATACAAAACAAGAAGTTGATTCTTTAGTAAAATCAATTCAGGTTGTGAAAAATATGTTTGAATAGAATAATGAGTGAATGATAGAATGATTAAATGATAGAATAATGGAGATTAAAGAAATAGAAAATCAAATAGTCGAAGAATTTGACAACTTCGATGATTGGATGGATAAATATACTTATTTGATAGAGATGGGAAAATCGCTTCCACTGATTGAAAACAAATACAAAATTGACAATAATTTAATTTCCGGTTGCCAGTCAAAAGTTTGGTTGCATGCTTCTTATGAAAATGGAAAAGTGATTTTTACGGCTGATAGCGATGCAATTATTACAAAAGGAATAATAAATTTATTAATAAGGATTTTCTCACATCAAGCACCTGATGAAATAATTAATGCCGAATTGAATTTTATTGACGAAATAGGTTTAAAGGAACATCTTTCTCCAACAAGGTCAAACGGACTGCTTTCAATGATTAAGCAAATGAAATTATACGCACTTGTTTTTAAAACAAAAATGCAAAACAAATAAATTTTTAAGATGAATTTAAGCGAAGAAACTATTATCAAAGAACTAAGGACAATTTTCGATCCCGAAATTCCAGTAAATATTTATGACATCGGCTTGATCTATAAAATTGAAATTATAAACGAAGATTCGGTTAGAATTTTAATGACCCTGACATCACCTAATTGTCCAGTTGCGGATTCTCTTATCCAGGAGGTTGATCAAAAAATCAGAGATTTGGAAGGAGTAAAGAAACTTAGTGTTGAACTTACTTTTGAACCCCCCTGGTCAGAAGAAATGTTAAGTGAAGAAGCAAAATTAGAACTTGGACTTTTATAATCTGTAAATCAGTGGCGTATTTTTTAGCCATTAAATACCATCTACTTTTTTCGTTATTATGATAAAAAGTTTTATTATAATTGCAGGTGAAATATTTTTATTTAAAAAGTATAAATAATTTATTAAAAGATTTTACTAAGATTTATTAAACAAAACTTATAAAGTGTTTAAATTAGAAACTAAAATCAATACAAACTCAGACGAGTTTAAAAAAAACAAGGAAGAATTTCTAAAAATATTATCCAAATATAAAGAAATTCAGAAAGATGTAACAAAAGGGGGATCGGGAAAAGCCATACTTAGGCATAAAGAACGTGGCAAATTATTAGCCCGTGAAAGGATAGACAGGCTTGTTGACCCAAACACTCCGTTCCTTGAATTATCATCTTTGGCAGCCTTTAATATTTTTGATAATGGCCATCCTTCAGCCGGAATTGTTACCGGAATTGGAGTAATCCACGGGAAGGAAACAATAATAATAGCAAATGATGCAACCGTTAAAGGTGGAACTTATATAAAAGAGACCATCAAAAAGCATTTAAGAGCACAGGAAATTGCTATTGAAAACCATTTACCCTGCGTTTATATGGTTGATTCCGGTGGAGTGTTCTTGCCGGAGCAGGCAAATGTCTTTCCCGATAGGGATCATTTTGGAAGGTTTTTTTATAATCAGGCAAGATTATCTTCCCTCGGTATTCCCCAAATAGCTATTGTTATGGGTTCGTGTACGGCTGGCGGAGCTTATGTGCCCGCAATGAGCGACGAAACTATTATTGTAAAAAAACAAGGCACTATTTTTCTCGGAGGGCCTCCTTTAGTCAAAGCAGCAACAGGCGAAGTCGTAACACCCGAAGAATTGGGTGGGGCAGAGGTTCATACTTCTATGTCGGGAGTAGCTGACCACCTCGCTGAAAACGATACACATGCAATACAAATTTGCCGAAATATTTTTCAAAGCCTCGAAAAAAAACAAAAGCAAATTATTGATATTTCACCCATAGAAGAACCTATTTACGACCCTGAAGAATTATATGGTATTGCTCCTGTCGATTTTAAAAAAATGCTTGATCCGCGTGAAATTATTATGCGAATGGTTGACGGAAGTAAATTTCATGAATTCAAAGAAAAATACGGTAAAACTTTAGTTACCGGTTTTGCACGAATAATGGGTTACCCTGTTGGAATACTTGCAAATAACGGCATATTATTTTCCGAATCTGCCTTAAAAGGGACACACTTTATTGAGCTTTGCACATCCCGAAAAATTCCTTTAATTTTCATGCAAAATATTGCAGGATTTATGGTTGGAAAAGACTTTGAACGAAGAGGAATTGCGAAGGATGGAGCAAAATTGGTACATGCTGTTGCAAATGCTGATGTTCCAAAATTTACGGTAATTTTCGGTGGCTCATTCGGAGCCGGAAATTACGGAATGTGTGGACGTGCATATAGTCCTCGTTTGTTGTTTATGTGGCCGAATTCAAAAATTTCGGTAATGGGTGGTTTGCAAGCTGCCGGAGTGTTAATTACTGTAAAACAGGATCAGTATAGAGCCATGGGAAAAGAAATGCCTCAAGAAGAAATTGATGCACTTCGCAAAACTATTATTGATAAATATGATCACGAAGGTTCGGCTTATTTTAGTACAGCTCGACTTTGGGACGATGGAATAATTGATCCGGTTGATACAAGAAAAATCCTTGCGATGGGGATTTCAATGTCATTGAATAAGAAAATCCCTGAACAAAAATTTGGCGTTTTCAGAATGTAAATGATTATAAAAAGATATTGGAAATTAGAAATTAGAAATTCAGGAGAAATCCATCCCGAGTACTCGGGACTAATTTCTAATTTTTAAATCTTAAATCTCTAGAATGTAATCCATTCAGAATATACTGACTACAAAAACATAAGCACATGAAATCCTATCAAAACATTGAATTTGAATTAAAAGATAATCTCGGTACGATCTGGCTAAACCGCCCGGAAAAACATAATGCAATGAATGCAGAGATGATATCTGAAATAATTGATTGTGTAGGCGAAGTTAATAATCTTCAAGAAGTTCGTATTCTGTTTCTTCGCGGAAGAGGAAAGTCCTTTTGTGCCGGCGCTGATTTAAATTATATGAAAGGGATTGCTGAATTTGGTTATGAAGAAAATTATAATGACAGCCTTCAGTTGGCAAAATGTTTTAATGTGATTTACACATGCAAAAAACCTACAATTGCAGTTGTTCAGGGTGCTGCCATTGGTGGAGCTAACGGGCTTCTTGCTGCCTGTGATTTTGTGTTTTGTACAGATGAAACAAAATTTGCATTTGCAGAGGTAAAACTCGGAATTGCTCCGGCAACAATCTCTCCTTATGTTGCAAAACGAATTGGTGAATTCGGAAGCAGGGATTTGATGCTTACGGGCCGCAGATTTCTCGGTAAAGAAGCCGAGCATTACC
>CAZBSL010000111.1:0-2281 GCA_964494265.1 uncultured Bacteroidales bacterium | reverse complement strand
TGGGTGAAGTAATTGTTTAAAAATGAATCATTTGTTTTTAGTGACAAATTACAATTTTTTTATTTACAAATACTTGCGGATTACTTTCATCATCATAAAATATTTTACAAAAATATATTCCATTCGGATAATTGACAGTTTGAATATTTATTTGCGAAGAAGTGATTTTTTGCTTACTCAAAATAACTTTTCCACATAAATCCATAATCAAAAATGCAGTATTATTATTTTCTGAAAATTCAGAAATTTGAATAGTAAAACTTTCATCAGCAGGGTTTGGAAAAAGTTTTATATTTTCAATATAATTATTTTGTAACTCGTCAAAGCCTATGTTTACTACTGCCTTATTTTTTCGTGAATAAAAATTTAAGCCTCCTGAATAATTTCCGGTAATTAATTCAAAATATCCATCATTATCCAAATCCCGGATGGTGGCACCGGTTCTAATTCCATTATACATTTCAAATTGAGTAGTATCAACAAGAAAAGCAAGTGAATCGGATTGCCTAAAAGCGTTTTGTAGATTACCCTCAATATCCGTAAAATAAAATATCTTTCCTTGTTCTGATCCGACAATAAGTTTGAATTTATTATCATTATCTTTAAAAAAGTAAGGAACACTATATCCATCATACGAAATTGAATAATCCGTAACATTAACTTTTCCGAGGCTATCTGTTATTAGTGTAAAAATTGGATTTGTAGGTGTTCCTGTGTTTTTAAAATAATTAATATTTCCACCTTTTTCTCCAATTACCAAATCGTTAAGCAAATCATTATCAAGGTCAATAATTTGCGGGCTACTGAAATCTCCTACATCAATATTCTGAAAATTACTATCACTTAATTCAAACGAACATTTTTGATTTGGAGGATTTTGATTTTTGTAAAAATATAAGTTTCCTTCTTTGTTACCAACAATCATATCATCTGAACCATCACCGTCAATATCCCCAAAAGTTGGTTTGGCAGCAATTAATTCAAGATCGGAAAAGTTACAAAAATCACGTTCAAGCAAAGTAAATTGAGGATTGTCAATTGTTCCTGTATTTTCAAAATAAGCAATTTTAGAAACATAATAAGATGTTAAAAACATCCAATAATTATATGATGAATGATCGTAATACCCGAAATTACCGACAAAAATATCGGTAAGTCCATCTTTATTATAATCAAAAAAGACAGGATAAGCACCTGCTCCGAGATCAATCATCTCATCCTGCAAAAACTGTTTTGTTTGAAAACTAAACACAGGCATTTCATTTGACGCTGTGTTTTTGTAAAAGCAGGAGCTTTTATAATTCTCGGAAGTAACAAGACTCGGATCAAAAGGAGAAGCTAAAAGATCGGAAATTCCATCGTTGTCAACATCGAAATAATTTAGGGCCGGTACAGAAAATATTCTCAGGCTATGTGTGTTTGGAAAAGCAGTATCCTGGCTTATCATAAAAGCCTCATCCGGAGTGCCGCCATTTGTTAATTCAATAATATTCGGGTAATCAATATCGCCGAGAATCAGATCTTTATCAGAGTCATTATCAAGGTCGATTGACAGAAAAGTTGAACCGGTATGCCTTTCATTTTTATTCAAGAAGCTATTTCCTTTCATAAAACAAGTATCCAAATATATGATATTTGATTCATCGTTTTCGGCAAAACGGCCCCAGCAATATGTTGATAATTCGTAATCAAGTGAATCGGCATTGCCATATTTTTCCATTGACAGATTTTTATGCATCTGAACAAAAGAACCCAATCCCCAAAAAGTTAATATGTCGAGATCGCCATCATTATCAATGTCCGAAATTGCCGGATAATCGACGTAGGTGATTAATATATTAACATATCCTCCTCCTTGATAGGAAGTAAGATAAGGAGAAACTACAAGTTTGAATGCAAGCTCACCGACTTTTGAAATATTTTTATAAACCCTTGCACTTGCATAACCCGGCGAATATGTAAAAATGTCGTTTTTCCCATCCATATTATAATCTATTAGAATTGCCCAATCGAATAATTCGGGAAAACAACTGATATATTCAGGAGAATACTCGTAATCAACAGTGTTTGGTGTTCCATTATTGATAAAAGTCATTATTCGGTTTCCGTTTCTATCGAAAACAAACAGGTCTTTAATGCCATCTTGGTTCATGTCGATTTCCCCAAATTGACATGAATTCATTCCTCCTGTCCATGGGAATTTTAAGGATTCTCCTCTATCCGTATTTACAGTAATAAGCTTTTTGTTTTTATTAACTATTTTCTTTTGGGAAAACACATT
>CAZBSL010000110.1:7477-9470 GCA_964494265.1 uncultured Bacteroidales bacterium | reverse complement strand
TCTAATAAATTCTTAATTTTGCCGAAAATTGTTTGTAATGAAAAACATATATTATTGTATCCTTTTTGTGTTTTTGTCGGTTAAAATATCAGGGCAAGCATTGCCGATTGCAATTGATGGCAGATTTGAGGATTGGAAAAATTCAGAGGCAAACTATACAGATGTTAACGGAAGCGGCAATCAGATTAATTTATTAAATTTCAGCGTTTCTAACGACGAAGATTTTCTTTTTATCAGGTTTAGTGCCGATAATGAATTTTTATTAAACGATAATAATGAATTATTTCTCGAAATAGATACAGATAATGATTCATATACCGGATACTACACAAACGGTATTGGTGCAGAATTACGATGGTGTTTTGGTGAAAGAGAAGGATATTTTTATTTATTCAAACAATCGTCAACAATCTATTTTTCTGACATTCGTCTAAGGGCATTACCGACTGTAAGCTCTACTGAATTCGAAATTGCGATTGGCAGGGATGTAAAACCCGATGGCTATGATTTGTTTACAAATAATACTATAAAAATTTGCTTTCGCGATTATGACTCAAATGGTGATTTAATGCCTGATGAAGGCGATACTTTTTCTTATACTTTCGATAATAATCCTGTTACACCGTATCAGCCAATAGATTTTGAAAAAGACGATCAGGAAACTGTAAGATTATTAAGCTATAATGTTTTATCAGATGGAATAAGTGATTATGAAAGAATTCCCTCTTTTAAAAGAATAATTTCAGCAATCAATCCTGATATTATTACTTTCAATGAATGCTGGGATACCGAAAGTTGGGTAGTTGGCGATTTTTTAAATAATCTTTTACCCTTAGCTGGTGGGGCTGAATGGCAGACAGTTAAACTTGTAAACGGAAATATCACTTGTTCAAAGTTCCAGATAACTGAAAGTGTTGTGGTTTATTCAGATGGAAGAATTCAGGCAAGCCTTATTAATCTTCCTGCTAATTTTTCGAAAGATATAGTTGTGATAAATTCTCATTTTCGCTGTTGCGATGCAAACTACGAAAGACAATATGAAGCAGATGCAATTATTGATTTTATGTTAAAAGAAAAAACATCATCGGGAGTTCTGGATTTGCCTGAAGGAACTCCGATGGTAATCAGCGGCGACCTTAACCTTGTAGGTGATTCGCAGCAACTCACCACTTTAATTACAGGTGAAATAATTAATACCGGGTATTTTGGACAGGGAGGCCCTCCCGATTGGGATAATTCTTCACTCGAAGACAATGTTGCTATTCAATCGGACATTAGAATGGCTTATACATGGCGAAGAGATTATTCGTCCTACTGGCCCGGGCGACTTGATTTTTCAATATTTACGAATAGTGTTACCGAAGCTGTTAAGTCGTTTGTAGTTCAAACTGAAGTTATGCCTGACGAAAGGCTTAATTTATACGGCTTGCAAAAGCATGATTCAGAAATCGCTTCTGATCATTTTGCAAGAGTAACTGATTTTAAAATCAAAGGAGAACAAGGTGTTAATGATGAAATAAATTTAGAAAACAAAATAAACATCAATACACTTTCAGAGAATAATATTATTGAGATTTTTCTTGATTTGAAAAATAAATCTGATGTTGTTTTCAGGATATTTAATATTCAAGGAAGAGAAGAATTGCAATCCAATCCTAAAATTCTCAGTACAGGAAAACATAAATTAATTAGGGATGTTTCCATGTTTAAACATGGCATTTATATTATTGTAATAGAAATCGGTAAAGAGACTTACATGCAAAAAATTGTCATTTAGGGCAACCAAACCCGAGGCATTATATGCACTTTCTTACTACAACTTCAAACGATAAGACACTTTTACCAAGAAAATATTATGTGGCTGCACATCGAAAAGATCATCCATATTACTGTTAAAAGAAAATTCCCCGACTTCATTTGACATTGTCCGGCCTTGTGACCAAACAAAATAGGCAGTTGAACCCGGCAAATATTCCCATCTTACAACCAGGTT
>CAZBSL010000110.1:0-7377 GCA_964494265.1 uncultured Bacteroidales bacterium | reverse complement strand
GATAATCCAAAAGTCGATTGATGCATCCGGCCCATTATATATTTGTCATTATTTTCATAATCAACATTATCAACATATTGCAAAGTTGGAGTTATATCACGATAAAAAGGCCCGGCTACAATTTTCAAGGCATCGTTTGGCCGATAAGTAATCGACGTACTATATCTTCTAAAAGCACCGGCATTATTATAATTTTTGGTAATGGAATAATTAAGACTCAACCTTATTTTTTTTCTGCTGTCGGTTCCAAGCCAGGCCCAAAAATTCCAGTCGGAAGGCCTTTTCATAGATGGCCCTCCACGCAAAAAACTTTTCGACAAATACCCGCAATTGTAATTCACTCCATAACTAAAGGACCAATGATTTGTGAAATCCATATTCATGTTTATGTTTGTACCAAAAGAATTTTTCCTACCACCGAAATCCCATGTTGTCCATTGGTTATAATTAATTCTCATTTCTCTGAAAACAAAAAACGGCTTCCAAATTCCATATTGCATCCAAAAAACCTGAAAAATTTCATCTGCCGAACGCAAAAATCCTACATCATTAAGCTCTAAGCCGGGCGAACGCCATGTTACCCAGCCGACATATCTTATGTGTCCTTCACCGGCTTTTCCAAATTCGATTGTTCCACCTTGTCCGGTCAGGGAAGTACGGGAAGAATCAACATGAATATAATCGGCATCTGGCCTTTGAAAATAATGAACCGATGAACGTTGTATGTTTGTCATCGCTATTGAGTCGGCATTTACCCTGCTTACAACAGCCCTTAAACTAATATAATATGCTTTATTTTTCCAGTATTGAGTAAAATCAATACCTCCCGAATAAGCCGAATTTGGCAAAAAATCAATCTCGGCATTTGTAATTTTTCTGTTTGTTGAGGTAAACATTCCACCAATAACAGTATTCCCTTTATTTATATCTTTTTGTAAACGTCCGACAAAATAATTTGTGAAAGGTTCGACCTCCTCTTTACGTTTCTCTCCATTTAAGTCGATTTCGGCATTTTCTCTCGGTGTGATGCTTTCCATTACTCCTATTGACCATCCGTTTTTAGTTTTTCCGGTAAGTTTGAATGCACCGAGAATTGTAGTGTATTCAGGGAAATCTGCGTATTCTTCACCTTCTATAAGATCGGGATAATAATGTGGCAAACGGCCTATTCTTCTTGAATAAAACAAATTATCGCGAGCCATAGAATTCCCGCCACCGTTTATTTTGAAATTCAATATATTATTTCCTTCTATAAAAAACGGGCGTTTCTCACTAAAATATGATTCGAAAGCTGATAAATTTACTTCTGAAGGATCAGCTTCAACCTGTCCGAAATCAGGATTGATTGTAAAATCAAGCGTTAGATCATTAGTAATTCCAACTTTCCCGTTTAAACCTGCCGACAATACCGACTTTTTACCCGTAGCATATGGGTTTCCTTCTTCTTTTTCAAGATATTCTTGTTTAGCAACAACATAAGGAAAAAGATCAAGCTGACGTTTTGGTTTAATATTATTAATTCCTTCTAAAGTTCCGAAGTGATGAACCCATCCGTTTGCATCTCTCGGAACAAATTGCCATAGCGAGCGTTCTTCGTTTCTATAAATTCTTCGGGTAAGTTGCATACCCCAAACATGATTTGCTTTTTTCCCGAATCGTAATTGTGTAAAAGGAATTTTTATTTCGGCTACCCAACCTGAATCAAGCATCGCAGTTTTACCATACCAAATCGGATCCCATGTGTCATCCCAATCATCACCATCTTCCGTAATTGCCTCATCACCCCTCACTCCTGCTGCATTAAGGGTAAATGAAAAAGCAGTCATTTGGTCATTATAACTATCTATATTTATTTCAATAAAATCACCTTCGAAATCATCACGGCGGCACATCCGTCTGTCAATTTCAGCGGGAATACTGTCATAGTTTAGCACACCAAGATATAAATTATCATCATCGTAAAGGATTTTAAAATATGTCGGTTGCGATGGCTGCTTGCCCTCATATGGCCTTTGTTGAATAAAATCACCACCCCATTCAACTAAATTCCAAGATTCATCATCCAAAACACCATCAACTATTATTGGCCCGTTGCTTAATTTTTGAGTTCGGTAGGTTTTCTTTTCAATAGGTTCTTGTGAATAACCAAGTATTACTAAAGACATAAAAAGAAAAAGCAGAAGTTTTTTCATAAATAATTTAATGTTTAAGTTTATTAATTTATAGCAATAAACCCCATGTTTTTTATAAGCATCATTTAATTTATAAAGACTCTTGTAAAACTAATAATGTTACAAATCATTAAACTTTTTATAAAAAGTTTTATTGTTTTTACAATTCATCCTAAAAATTCGACAATTCGGTAAGATAAATTTCGGAAACCTATTTCCTGAGCTAATCTTTGCAGAAAAAATACAAAAATGAAACATTTATTCATTTCACTAATTTTTCTCCTAACAACGATAAACGCCATCGGGCAAACCAAAATATCAGGAAATATAAGCGATAAACATGGTGAAACCCTCCCCGGAGCAAATGTTTATTTTCTTGATTCTTACGATGGAACTTCATCGGACACATCAGGCCGGTTTAATTTTAATACAGAACTTAGCGGGAAACAAACATTGATAGTGAGTTTTTTAGGATATAAAAATTTCTCTAAAGAAATTATTCTTAATGGAAAAGACGTTGAGTTAAATATAATTTTAAAGGAAAGCAATAATCAATTGGATGCTGTAGTAATCTCAGCAGGTTCGTTTGAAGCCGGTGATGCAAAAAAAGCTGTTGTATTAAAACCACTCGATATTGTAACAACTGCCGGAGGGCTTGGGAATATTTACGGAGCTTTGAACACACTTCCGGGAACTCAAACTGTTGGTGAAGATGGACGCATTTTTGTTCGTGGTGGTGACGGATATGAAACAAAAACTTTTATTGATGGAATGTTGGTTGAAAATCCATACTCATCTAAAATGCCCGATGTTCCGGTGAGGGGCCGGTTTTCACCATTTCTTTTTAGCGGAACAATGTTCAGCACAGGAGGTTATTCTGCCGAATACGGACAGGCATTATCTTCAGCATTGGTTTTAAACACTAACGACTTACCTCCAAGAACTGTTTCAAGTATTTCGCTGATGTCGGTTGGTGCGGGTTTTTCACAAACAAAACGATGGAAACGATCGTCGGTTTCTTTTGAAGCGGATTATACAAATTTAGCACCTTATTTTAACTTGATTAATCAGGATTTTGATTGGAAAACTCCACCAAAAGGGATTGGAGGGAATATTATTGCAAGAAAAAAAACAGGCAAAAACGGCCTGATTAAATTCATGGGTACATTTTCACATAGTAAGTCTGAATTATCCTATCCCGATTTCGATAATATTGGTGAAAAAAGTAATATCGGCCTGATCAACGACAATTCATATTTAAATTTAACATACTCTGATATTCTTTCTGAAAAATGGATTTCAAAAGCCGGAATTTCATTTTCCTATAATGATGATAATACTGATATTGATCTTGATAATTTTAGGGAAACAGATAAAACTGTTCAGGCAAAATATACTTTAACACACCTTCTTAATGAAGAAATTATAATAAAATTTGGAGGTGATTTTGTCAATCGTGAATATTCACAAAAATATTTTGATTTTCATAAAAACAAAACGTATAAAATTTCTTTTAATGATAATATCAGTTCTGTTTTTGCAGAAACCGAAATTGCACTCGGGAATAAATTTGCAGCAAGAGCGGGTGGCCGTTTTGAATATTCTTCGTTGATCTCAAAAATGAATCTTGCTCCCCGAATTTCGCTCGCATATAAAACAGGAAAGAAAAGTCAGGTGTCATTTGCTTATGGGAAATTTTTTCAGAATCCACAAAACAACTTTCTTGTTTATAATAATGATCTTGATTTTGAATCAGCAAACCATTACATTTTCAATTATCAGTGGATTAAAAACGACAGGGTTTTCAGAATTGAGGCTTATTATAAAAAATATCACGAATTGGTAAAATACGACAGTCTTCACTCATCAAATCCCGAATCGTATAACAATACCGGAAATGGATATGCCAAAGGAATTGACATCTTTTGGCGAGATAATAAAACTATTGATAATATTGAATATTGGGTATCATACTCGTATATCGACACGGAAAGAAATTATCTTAATTATCCCGAATCTGCAACACCAACATTTGCTTCAACTCACAATTTGTCAGCAGTCGTTAAATGGTATGTACCAATTTTGCACACTCAATTTGGAGCTACCTATTCTTATAGTAGCGGACGGACATATTTCAACCCGAATACATCAGATTTTTTGAGCAACAAAACTGGCTCTTATAATAATTTAAGTCTGAATGTAAGTTATTTAACAAATATTTTTAAAAAATTCACAATAGTTTATTTTTCGCTTGGAAATATTTTCGGGGTTGATAATATTTATGGCTATCATTATGGTTCAAAACCAAATAAGGAAGGAATTTATAAATCATATCCCATTAAACCCGGATCGAAACGATTCGTATTTCTTGGAGTATTTATCTCAATTTAAAATCAATCAAACAATAATTCAATAAATAATTAATTTAAAATGAAAAAAATGAAAAAAAATGTATTACTTATCGTAATGGCTATTTTCAGCCTAACAGTTTTCTCAAGCGAAGAATCTTATAGAGAGGAAATGAAAAAAAACATCAAATCAATTGAAAAAGCAAAATCAATTAATGATTTTCAAGGACTTGCAAATAAATTCGAAAGAATTGCAAAAGCAGAAAAAGAAAAATGGTTACCATATTACTATTCGGCTTTTTGCACAATTAATATGAGTTTTTTTACAAAAGAAAAATGCGATCAATATCTTGACGAAGCCCAAAAAATGATAGCTGAAGCAAATATATTGAGCCCCAATAATTCGGAAATTGAAACTTTACAGGGATATTTGTATCTCGGTCGAATAATGCGTGACCCTCAAACAAGAGGAATGAAATATTCTCCCATGGCTACTGCTTGTTTTGAAAAAGCAAAAGCCCTGAACCCAAACAACCCCAGGCCATATTATTTATTGGGTCAAAATATTTTGCATACACCGGTTCAATTTGGAGGAGGAAAGGCAGTAGCATGCCCGATTCTGACAATTGCTCTTGAAAAATATAATTCATTCAAACCCGAAAGTGAGATTTCGCCAAACTGGGGTAAGAATCAAACAAAAGAATTGAGCAAAAAGTGTAGTATGTAAAAAATTGGAAGACCGAAGTTCGTTGGTTCTCAGTTTATAATCAGCAGTCTTCAGTCTCCAATCGGAAGCACACGATATGCAGACTGAAGACTGCTGACTGCCGACTGCTGACTGCTGACTGCCGACTAAAGAATTCCGGCTTTATAATTCAATATCCCCAAATTTATATATATTTATCCCCCATAATAATTGACGATGAAAATTTCTAAAAAGGCTGTTTTCAAGCATATTCGAGTAACTATAATTGTAACTTTAATTGGTTTAAGTTTTTCATTGGTTTTTTCTGATTTCTCCAATATTACGGTAAAATCTTTAGCAATTAATTTACTTTATTCTTTTATTATAGGATTCTCGCTTTTGGAGGCCAATACTTTACCCGAACTTTTCATGGATAGAATTGCAAAATGGGAGGACAATCCAAAAAAGCGAATGATAATACACATTACAATTATGCTTGTGTTTTCAATAATTACTATAATAGTTGTAAATTATTTATGGTTTGGACTTTATGAGGAGAAAAATTTTTATAATTTTGTTTTTAAACGTAATGGTTATTGGATTTTTCTGATTCAAATAATGATTACAATAATTATAATATTCGTTATTTATTCTGTAGAATTTTTTAAGCAATGGAGAGCATCGGTAACTAACGAAGAAATTCTAAAACGTGAAAAACTTTCGTTCGAATACGAATCATTGAAAAATCAGGTAAATCCTCATTTTCTGTTTAATAGCCTGAATGCTTTGTCGTCATTGGTTTATGCTGATCAAGAGAAAGCGGTTACATTTATCAAACAATTATCGGAAGTGTATCGTTACGTTTTAGAAATAAAAGACGTTGAAATAGTTACAATAGAAACAGAAATCGAATTTGTTGAAAATTATTGTTTTCTTCAGAAAATAAGATTTGGTGAAAATCTTAAAATAAATATCAATCTAAATATTTCAAAAAATATTATGGTAATTCCTCTTTCGATTCAATTATTGGTTGAAAATGCTATAAAACACAATATTATAACTCAAGAAAAACCTCTGGCAATTGATATTTTTAATGATGAAAAATTTATTATCGTAAAAAATAATTTGCAGATTAAAAAAACCATTAAGGAAAACCGGGACGAAAAAAACAGGGATAGTCATGTCGGACTTGAAAATATTAAATTAAGATATAAATATCTTTCAAAAGAAGATGTAATAATTCTGAATCCTGAAACTTCAAATAAAGAAACCGAACCAAAAGAATTTATTGTGAAAATTCCTTTAATAAAAAAAAGATGAAACTTGAAATTAGAAATTAGAAATTCTGGACAATCCAAATTTCTAATTTCTAATTTCAGCGTTTGGATTTGATAGGATGTAATAAAACAAAGAAACAAACAAATGAAGATAATTATAATTGAAGATGAGCAATTGGCAGCCAAACGTTTGCTTGAACTGATCTTAAAATACGATCCAGAGATTGAAATTCTCGGCAAATTCGATACAGTTGAAAAAAGCGTTGAATGGTTTAATTCAAATCCCCCTCTCGACCTTGTTTTTATGGATATTCAATTAGCTGATGGATTAAGTTTTGAGATTTTTGAACAAAGCATAATTAAAAGCCCAATAATTTTTACTACAGCTTACGATCAATATGCAATTAAAGCTTTTAAAGTAAACAGCATCGATTATCTTTTAAAACCTATTGATTTCGATGAACTTTCAACTGCAATTGAAAAATTTAAAAATATTCATTTTGAAAAAAGTACAGAAAACATCACACCGAAAAACCTTGCTTTCGATCAAGTCTTAAAACTTTTGACAAAAGAATACAAAACTCGCTTTGTCGTAAAAGTAGGCGAGCATATAAAATCCATACAAGTTGAAAACATCAGTTGTTTTTACTCTCTCGAAAAAGCTACTTTTTTAAAAACTACCGCAAACAATAACTATGTTTTGGATTATTCTCTTGATCAAATTGAAAGCCTTTTAAGTCCTAATGATTTTTTTAGAGTAAACAGAAAGTATATCATTAATCTTAAAGAAATTAGAGACATTATCAGTTATTCAAACAGCCGCCTGAAAATTATTTTAAACCTAAAAAATGATGAAGATATTATTGTAAGCCGCGAAAAAGTAAAAAGTTTTAAGG
>CAZBSL010000109.1:0-9621 GCA_964494265.1 uncultured Bacteroidales bacterium | reverse complement strand
AGTTGTAACCCCTTTCCGAATGATTTTATTAATGTATTTTTGTTTGAAAGAAAAAAATAAAAATGTTTTCATCTTAATTTAAAAAAATGTAAACACTCAGAGTAAAAGATAAACTATTAAAAAGGTGAATGCTTAAATTATATATCAAGGAAAATAGTTTTAAAATTGTTTTATAAAATCAAGATATTTTTTAAAATTTAGTGTTTATGGATAATGCAAATTTAAAAATTTTAATCGTTGACGATGAAGAAGATTTATGCGAAATATTGCAATTTAATCTTGAAAACGAAGGATTTAAGACAGAAATAGCATACTCGGCAGAAGAAGCATTAGAAAAATCTTTAGAAAACTTTTCTGTCATCTTGCTTGATGTAATGATGGGAAAAATGTCAGGCTTTAAGTTTGCCGAAAAAATACGTAAAGAAATGCAGCTAAAGACCCCTATAATTTTTTTAACAGCAAAAACTACTGAAAATGATACGCTAACTGGATTTTCTCTCGGCGCTGATGATTTCATCTCAAAACCTTTTTCAATAAAGGAAGTTATTGCAAGAGTGAAAGCCGTTACTATGCGAACATCAGGCAATCCCAATAATAATAAAAAAACGATCAAAGTCAAAGGTTTGGAATTGAATATCGAAAAGAAACAATTAATTGTTGATAATGTTTTAGTAAAACTCACAAAAAAGGAGTTTGAAATTTTAAAATTGTTTATTCAGAACATTGGACGCGTTTTTTCTCGTTCAGATATCCTTGAAAGAATTTGGAGCGACGATGTAATTGTGGTTGACAGAACTATTGATGTTAATATCGCTCGAATTAGAAAAAAGATAGGTAAGTACGGTAAAAATATAATTAATCGTTCCGGTTATGGCTATTGTTTTGAGATTTAAACTTTAAAAATAAATTTTATGCTAATAAAGCATTCTTTTAAGAAAAAACTTTTTCTCTACTTCTTTTCATTTTTTTCATTTTTATTTTTTATAGTTGCTGCATTTCAATATACTCGTGAAAAGGAATTTAGAGTTTCTCAATTGGAACATTCACTTGATAATATTGCAGAATTAACAAATCGATTTATCGAACACAGTTCAATTGTTAAAAACAATGATTTTCTATTGATTGACTCTATTCTAAACATTATTCCACAAGCTGACACAAGAATAACAATCATTGATAATAACGGAAAAGTTTTATACGATAATTTTGTCGAGGAACACAGTCTTTTGGAAAATCACATGAACAGGCCTGAAATTCAAAATTCATTAGAATCTGATTTTGGTGCCACCATTAGAAAATCAAACTCAACCAATGAAGATTTCTATTATTACGCCAAACATTATAAAGACTATTTTATCAGAGTTGCAGTAGTTTATGATGTGAATATTATCGACTTTCTTAAAATTGATATGTTTTTGTTTTATTTTATTGCCATTTTATTTTTAGTATTTTTTGCTATTTTGACATATATTTCAAACAGATTTGGTATTTCAATTACAAAATTAGAGGATTTTGCTTTAAAAGCCGGAAACAATCAAGAGATTGATTCAAAAATTGTGTTTCCTAAAAACGAATTAGGCGTTATCAGTAAACAAATTATCCAAATTTATAATGAGTTAATAAAGGCAAAGGATGAATTATTAATAGAGAAAGAAAAATTGTTTCATCATCTTTTTGTAATCAATGAGGGTATTGCCATTTTTTCATCACAAAAAAACGAAATACTTTCTAATCATCATTTCATTCAATATATTAATCTTATTTCAAACGTTTCTGAAATTTCCAGCGAACAAATCTTTCTAATGAGTGAGTTCGAAGACATGAACCGATTTATCGATTCAAGCCTTAAAAAAAATGATAAAACCTCAAAAGATTCAGAAATTCAGGAGCAGTTTTTCGTGAACAGAAACGGGAAATTTTTTGATGTCAGGTGTATTATTTTTAATGATAATAGTTTTGAAATCATCATAAAGGATAATACAAAACAAGAAAAAAGTCGATTAATTAAACAGCAAATGACCAGTAATATCTCACATGAGTTAAAAACACCTATCAGCTCAATTAAGGGATATTTGGAAACAATAATTAACAATGAGGAACTGGAGGCGAAAAAGCAAAAATATTTTACTGAGCGGGCTCTTTATCAGGCTAATCGTTTGACTGACTTGATTAACGATATTTCAATTCTTAATAAAATAGAAGAAGCTGAAAAACTCTTTAAGCTTGAAGATGTAAAAATCATAGACGTAATTAATGAGGTTATCGAAAATTTGCTTTTGAGTCTGAATAAAAAAGATATTAAAACCAAATTGCAAATTAGTGAATCGGTAATTGTTAAAGGAAATAAGGAATTGATTTATTCAATTTTTCAAAATTTCATTGAAAATACTATCAATTATGCAGGTGAGAAAATTGAGATATTTATCTCGAATTATTTAGATGATAAAAATTATTATTACTTTTCATACTGCGATACCGGAATCGGAATACCTGAAGATCATCAACAAAGAATATTTGAACGTTTTTACAGAATTGATTCAGGGCGTTCGAGAAAACAAGGAGGAACCGGATTGGGATTAGCAATTGTAAAAAATGCCGTAAGTTTTCATAAAGGGGAAATTTCTATTAGAAGCCATAAACCTCAAGGTGTTGAATTTGTCTTCTCGCTAATGAAATAAAGGGAAATACTATTTTAAGCTTCTGCCTCTATTTTTAAAATCAATTTAGTATTTTTCGTAATTCTGAATCTATTATCAATTCTTTGCCCTATAATCCAAACTATTTTTTCATCAGAACATAAGAGCCAAATTTCTTCCTTTTCAAGAATTGAGAATTTATTATTAATAAAAAAATCACTAAGTTTTTTCCTTGAATTTGCACCAAACGGGATAAAATAATCTCCTTTTTTCCATTTTCTAACACATAATGGAAATTTAAGCTTTTTGAAATCAAGTATTGCAATATTTCTAGGCAATTTCAATTGAATAATATTTGAATTCTCGATTTTCTGAAAGCTAAGCTTTATTGGTTTTGTAACGATTGTTTCGTCTTGAGAAAAATAATACTCTAAGTTTTCTTTTGAATCCTCTAAAGATTTAATTATTAGATACTCTCGATCTTTGATAAGGCGATGAGTAGGTGAATAAAATTCCTTTCCCGAAATATTAATAATTGAGTTAATAATATCTTCAACTATAGAAATATTAAAACTAAATGCTTTAAGAAATTCGTAGAGATAGGTTCTTATGGGCTTTAATTTTAATAATTCAGAAATTGAAATATAAGTAACTCCATTTTTTTCTTTCAGAATTCTATTCTTTTGGTGTAATATTTCATGCTTAAAAATTTCTTCGGTTTCTTTAAAGGTTTTGATGTTTTTTTGAATCAATTCGTCGAATTCAGGATTTATCTCATTGAGTAAAGGAATTAATTTATGCCGAATTTTATTTCTCAAATATTTCTCCGATTTATTCGAGCTATCATCTCTGTAAGACAATTTATTATCATTGGTAAATTTTTCAATTTCTTTTCGTCTAGCAAACAAAATTGGCCTAATAATATTTCCTTGCTTTGGACTAATTCCATGTAAACCGGAAATTCCCGTTCCTCTAATCAGGTTAATAAAAAATGTTTCCGCTTGGTCGTCAAGATGATGAGCAGTTGCAATACATTTAAATTTTGGGAAACTATCCACCATTAAAAAATTGAACCAATCAAATCTAAGTTCACGTGCCGCCATCTGAATTGAAATTCCTTTATCTGAAGCATATTTCTTAGTATCAAATTTTTTACAAAAAATTTCAACATCAAGCTTCTTTGCTATTTCTTTAACAAACATCTCATCATCATCCGATTCCTGGCCTCTTAATCCGAAATTACAATGAGCTATTGAAAACAAAAAGCCTGTTTGATTGAACAATTCACACATTACAATTGAGTCAATTCCACCACTAACAGCAAGAATAACCTTGTCAGTCGGAGTGAAAAGTTCGTTTTTGTTAATAAAAAATAAAAAGTCCTCAATCATAATAACAGATACTTTAATGGCTAAAATAATATTTTTTACAAAAAAATGGATGATTTTGGATGTATCTTTGTAAATAATAAATTCAAAACTATGCAACTTTTCGATGATTTGGGTAAAACAATTTTTATTAACAAAATACCAAAACGAATAGTATCTCTCTGTCCATCAATAACAGAAACTTTATGTGAACTTGGGTTGTCAGACAAAATTATAGCTTGTACGGATTATTGCATTCATCCAATTGATAAAGTAAAAAACATTAATAAAATCGGTGGGCCAAAAAACTTCTCTGAAGAAAAGATTCTTAAACTATCACCTGACATTATTTTTGCAGTAAAAGAAGAAAATGATGCTAATAAAATCATCAATATCTCAAAAATAATATCGACATATGTTTTTGATATTAATTCAATTAAAGAAGGTATTGAGTTGATAAAAACCTTAGGTAATATTTTCAATATTCAAAATATTGCAGATGTTTTTATTGAAAAAATGCATGATGGATACAAAAAGTTGCCAAAAGTTAATTCAAACATACAATGTTTATATTTAGTATGGAAAAACCCATATATTGCAGTTGGAGGTGGTTCGTTTATAAATTCCGTTTTAAATAAATTAAATTTAAGAAATTGCATAAGAAATAGTGAGAAGAAATATCCAAAAATAAATTTAATTACTTTTGAAAATAATTTTGATTTAATAATTCTACCTTCAGAACCTTATAATTTTTCAAATAAAGATATTGAGGAATTAGAGAATATTTTTCCTGAAAAAGTAATTATTAAAGTTGATGGAGAAATGTTTTCATGGTACGGAATACATCAATTGAAAGCTATTTCATATTTTGAGAAATTAGTTGAGAAATTAAATTTGAGAGGTTGGAAGAATAGTAATAATATTTGAAAAATAAAAAACCCCGACTTAAAAGCCGGGGTTATAATTATTTCTAATAGAATTTTTCTTTATTAATTTATTTCCCAAGTATTTCCACTATTTAAAAGATCATTAACACTATGCATCGGAGAAACTTCTTTTGCATGATTAATCTTTTCTTCTAATAAAGTGCCATAACCTGTACTCTCAAAAGAACGAATAATTCCTGTAGCAACAGGGAATTCAGGTTGTGTCATACGTGTTAACAGATAGTGCATCGTATCATCAGGATTTCTTGCATCGTGAATAAGAATATCGTCTTCTGTAATTCCATTTTCGCCAATGGTTACGGCTTCAAGTTTCAAACCATTTAATACCAATCCTTTATTGCGTTCCTTGCCGAAAATCATTGGTTTTCCGTGTTCCAGATAAATTTGATTATCGTCTTTAACATCTTTACCTGTAATTGAAGAATGGACTTGATTATTAAATATTACACAATTTTCAAGAATTTCAACTAACGAAGTACCATTATGCTTTGCAGCCGCAACGAAAACTTCTTTCATTTTCCTGGGATCGGTATCCACCACACGTGCAAAGAAAGTTGCCTCCGCACCCATTGCCAATTCGCCTGGGTTAAAAGGATTTTCAATTGTACCGTCAGGTGAAGTTTTTGTAACACTTCCAAAAGGTGTTGTTGGTGAATATTGTCCCTTAGTTAATCCGTATATTTTATTGTTAATTAATAAAATATTTACGTTTATATTTCGTCGCAAAATATGGATAAAGTGATTACCACCAATCGCCATTGAATCGCCATCACCTGTTATAACCCAAATACTTAAATCGGGATTAGCTAATTTCATACCGGAAGCTATCGGTGCAGCCCGCCCATGTATTCCATGAAAACCATAAGTATTTACATAATACGGAAAACGAGATGAGCAACCTATGCCTGAAACAAATACGACATTTTCTTTTTCAACTCCAATTTCGGGAAGAGTGTTTGTTACTGCTGACAATATTGAATAATTACCGCATCCGGCACACCATTTTACTTGTTGCCCGACTGCAAAATCTTTCTTTGTCAAAATATTATTATTGTTATTATTTTCCATGATTATTTTTCCTCCAAAATTTGTGAAAATCTTTTCTTTAGCTCATAAATCATAAATGGAAGTCCTTGTATTTTATTGTATTGCAAATATGTAAATTGAGGAAATAATGATCGTAAGTAATTTGCAAATTGACCTAAGTTTAACTCACAAACAACTATTCTTTTAAATTTCCTGAATATTTCTTCGGTATTCCTTGGTAAGGGTTTAATGTAGTTGAATTGTGTGAAACTAACATTCTTTCCTTCTTTTTGAAGGTCAGTTACAGCGCTTAATAAAGCACCATATGTTCCACCCCAACCAACAACAAGAAGGTCACCAGATTCGTCTCCAATAACTTTTTGTTCAGGGATTTCTCCAACCAATCTTTGTACTTTTTGTTCTCTAATGCTTACCATTTTCTGATGATTTAGAGGATCGTGAGAGACAACTCCCGTTACATCTTCTTTCTCTAATCCTCCAACACGATGACGTAAGCCTTTAGTACCTGGAAGTGCCCAATACCTTGCTAAAGTATCGGGGTTTCTACGATAAGGTTTGTAATCTTCATCATTTTCTTTAGCAATCGGAGGATTAATTTCAGGCAAATTGTTTATATCAGGGATTTGCCAAATTTCCGAGCCGCTTGCTAAATATCCATCCGATAATAAAATAACCGGAGTCATATGTTCAAGAGATAGTTTAACTGCTAAATAAGCATAGTAGAAGCAATTAGACGGTGTACTTGCAGCCATAACAATAACAGGGCTTTCTCCATTTCTTCCATACAAGGCCTGAAGCAGATCTGATTGTTCAGGTTTTGTAGGCAAACCTGTAGCGGGACCACCACGTTGAACGTCAACAACAACAAGAGGTAATTCAGTCATTACGGCAAGACCTATTGCTTCACTTTTCAATGAAAGTCCGGGTCCTGAAGTTGTTGTAACACCAATATTGCCGGCATAGCTTGCTCCGATTGCAGCACAAACTCCGGCAATTTCGTCTTCAGCTTGAAAAGCTTTAACTCCAAAGTTCTTTCTTTTGGTTAATTCCTGTAGAATTTCAGTTGCAGGCGTAATAGGATATGACCCTAAAAATAATGGCCTTCCCGATCTCTCTGAAGCAGCCATGAAGCCCCATGCAATAGCCAAGTTTCCTGTAATATTTCGGAATTTACCCTTTCTGTTTTTTGTTGGAAGAATGCGGTAGGTTGTACTTAATGCTTCAATTGTTTCAGCAAAATTATAACCTGCACGCAAAACCATTATGTTTGCTTTAATTAATATAGGTTTGTTTTTAAATTTATCTTTTAAAAAATCTTCACCCAAATTCAAGTCTCTGTTAAGTAACCAATACAAAATTCCAGCAGCAAATTGGTTTTTTGTTTTATCCATCGTTTTAATATCTAAACCAAGTTTGCTGATGGTTGACCTACTTAAAACTGTAATTGGTGCTTTAACAATGTTATAGCCTTCTAAACTTCCATCCCCAAGAGGATCTTCAACATATCCGGCCTTTTTGTAATGCTTATTATCAAAATTATCAATATCGATAATAATTGTTGCTCCCGGCTTAACCCATTTCATGTTAGCCTTTAACGCAGCAGGATTCATTGCTACGAGGACATCTGCCAAATCACCGCTTGTGTGAATTTCTTTGTGTCCGATATGAACCTGAAAACCGGATACTCCTGCTATTGTACCCTGAGGTGCCCGAATTTCCGAAGGATAATCGGGAAATGTTGCTAAATCATTACCAACATATGCCGAAATATCTGAAAATTGGGTACCTGTTAGTTGCATGCCATCGCCTGAATCACCGGCAAACTTTACTACAACATCGTCAAGTTCAACTACTTTAATATTTTTATTTCCCATTATTTTTAAATTAATAATGCTGCAAAGTTAAAAGTATTATTTCGTTAATATCCAAATTATTTTTTGATATTTTATAATTTATTATTAACAAGTTTTTGACCGGTCATTTTTAATTTAGAATTATTTTAAATTAGGGATTGATGTCGTATTTTGATAAATATATTTAAATTTGCTTTTTTAAACTTATTAAATTTATTATAAATAATTAAATATTATTATTATGGCTTACAAAATTAATGATGATTGTACTGCTTGCGGTACATGTATAGATGAATGCCCGGTTGAGGCAATTAGTGAAGGTGATATTTATGTAATTGATCCGGATATTTGTACTGATTGCGGGTCGTGTGCTGATGTATGCCCGGTTGAGGCTATCCACCCAGAATAAAATATTGATATTTAGTTCTTAGCGATAGAACGTAAAGTTTGTGAGCCTTTCCTGATGGAAGGGCTTTTTTTATAAAAAAAAACCGGTATTTGAAATATTCAAACACCGGTTTTTTATTTGTATAATAAATTAAATAGATTATTTATCTATAATTATTTTTCGGCTGATCGAACCTTCGTCTTTTTGAATTTTAATTATATAAATTCCATTAGAAATATTGTTGAGAAAAATCTCTTTTGAATTGAAACCCGATACAAATGATATTTCTTTTTCGAAAACAATTTGGCCAAGTAAATCCATGACAAATAATTGGACTGTTGAATTTTCCTTGCTTTCGCTTGTCATAAATATTTTTCCAAAACTTGGATTTGGAAATATATTAATTCCTGCAAGATAAGCATCAATTGCTTCAATTCCAGATCCCGGATCGGTAGTGAACGACCACACATCAGACCATTTAGATGAGTCGGCATCGATCCATGCTCGTAATTTCCAAAATATTTCTTGATTGTAATCAAATTCAGAAATCACGGTAAAACTATTATTTCCGGCAAGAATTGATTGAGTAATTGGAGTAGAAAAATCTGCGAGTGTATCATATTGTAGCTCATAAGATGTTATTGCATCTAAAATTGACCAAGTAAACTGTGGTGTTATAGAAACATTAATAGCCCCATCTTCAGGAGCACTTAGTTCAGGTTTATCAATTGTTCTAAAGTTCCATACCTCTGTCCAATCTGACGAAGCATATTCATGGTAACAACGGGCTTTCCAATAATATTTTGTATCAAATATTAAACCACTGGCATCAACAATTTTATTAGCAGATATTAATGATATTGGGTTTGAGAAATTAATATCTGTGTCAATTAAAAACTCAAATTCAAGGTCATTTCTCGTTTCTTTTGTTTTTAAAGTAACATCTAACATTTGATCTGTAGAGTTATTATCAGGATCTTTTAATGAATTTGTTATAAAAGTAGTAAATTGCCAGGTTTCAGACCAGTTTGATTCATCCAGATTATGTTTTGCTTTTACTCTCCAATAATAAATTGTGTTAAACATAAGGTAATCCAAATCAGCAAATACTGTGTCACTTATATCAGAAATTACTGGATTAGTAAAATCCTCAGTAATATCAACCTCATAATAAAAACTTACTCCAGAAATATATTCTCCTGAAGTTCCGTTTGTTCTGTTTTTCCATTTAATTGTTTCAAAAACATCTCTTTCATCATCTTCATCTTTAGGTAAACTTAAGATAACTTGATCGAATACTGTAAATGGCCATGTTGCCGACCATTCACTTGTGTTTTCACCTTCCATAGCTCTGACTTTCCAGAAATATTGCTGGCCAAACAT
>CAZBSL010000108.1:0-9652 GCA_964494265.1 uncultured Bacteroidales bacterium | reverse complement strand
CATTTGATTTTAATACAAAAAACTATTGCGATTTTCCGTTTAATAATATCAGGATCGTAGAAATTCCTGATTATATGAAGGGAGGAGCAGCGCGCTCACAGCCGGGTGTTTTTATCTGGCGCGAAGGTTCCGGATTTACTTTCAATTTTAACGACCCGGAAATAGTGGATATGATGTTTGGAGTTTGTGTGCATGAAATGGCTCATCAGTGGTGGGGATATGTTGTTACACCTGCCTTTGCTGAAGGTGGATTTATGCTCACCGAAACAATGGCACAATATGTAATGGCAATGTGCAACGAAGAAAAATATGGACAGAAAATGTCAAGAAAATATCTTAAAGATGAAATGGAAAGATACTTACGTCGCCGAAAAACTGATTATGAAGGTGAAAGGGCTATGTTTCGATCATTGCCTAATCAGGATTATCTGAACTATCCTAAAAGTTCTGTAGTTATGTATGCGCTGCACGATTATATTGGTTTGGATTCGTTAAGCGCAGCTATAAGTCGCCTTGTAAACAAATATGGTTCAACTGTTAACTATCCTCTATCAGTTGATCTTATTAGTGAAATAAAAAAATCAACACCTGACAGTTTGCAATATCTTGTTACCGATCTTTTTGAGAAAATTACTCTATATGAAAACGAAACCGAATCGGCAAATTTCGAAAAAATAAGTGACAATAAATACAAAGTAATAATAAATGTAAAAGCAACAAAATTTCATGCTGACAGCGTTGGAACTCAAACAGAACAACCTCTAAACGATTATATATATGTTGGGATTTTAAATAAAGACAAAGAAGAAATCTATTACCGTAAGCACAAGTTCACACAAAACAAAAACGAGATTGAAATCATTGTTAATGAAAAACCATACTTTGCAGGAATCGATCCTTTTGTTGTTCTAATTGACAGAGACAGGGAAAATAATTTGAAGGTTGCCAGGGAATTGTAAATAAACTGACACTGAAAGAAAATATAAAAAGAGCATGTCATAACAAATGAAAATTCAAGCCTTTTATTGATTTTTCGTATGCAAAGTTTATACGTTATTGGTATAAATTTATTATCTTTGTAGTTAACTTTAGAAGGTATGATGGGAAAAAATAATAAACTTATGAAAACAATAATAATTATTTTCTCATTTTTTATATTGCAATTAAATAATAGAATAAATTTGCAATAATTTTTTAAAAAACAGTTTTATAAAGAATAAATTAATTAATCATCAAAAATATTAAACATGAGTTCAATTATTAATATACATGCCCGACAAATTCTCGACTCAAGAGGAAATCCAACCATTGAGGTTGATGTTGTAACAAATAGTGGAATACTTGGCCGAGCAGCTATTCCTTCGGGGGCTTCAACCGGAATTCATGAAGCTGTAGAACTAAGAGATGGTGACAAAGGTAGTTATCTTGGAAAAGGTGTTCTGAATGCGGTTCAAAACGTAAATAATATTCTGAACAAGGAACTTCAGGGATATTATGTTACCGAACAAAATGCCATCGACAAATTAATGATAGAAATTGATGGCACCCCAAATAAAGCTAAGCTTGGAGCAAATGCAATTCTTGGTGTTTCGCTTGCCGTGGCACATGCGGCAGCTCAATTTACCAATCAGCAACTTTTCAGATATATAGGCGGAGTAAATGCAAATACATTGCCGATCCCAATGATGAATATTTTAAATGGTGGGTCTCATGCCGATAATAGCATAGATTTTCAGGAATTTATGATAATGCCAGTTGGTGCAGCTTCGTTCTCGGAAGCAATCAGAATGGGAACAGAAGTCTTTCATAATCTAAAATCTGTTTTAAAATCGAAAGGATATTCAACCAATGTTGGTGACGAAGGAGGCTTTGCTCCTAATCTGAAATCCAACGAAGAGGCAATAAAAGTTATTTTAAGTGCTATTGAAAAGGCAGGCTATAAACCGGGTGAAGATGTTTATCTTGCATTAGATCCGGCATCGTCGGAATATTTCCTTACTGACGAAAATAAATATCATTTAAAATGGTCAACCGGAGATAAATTAACTCCAAATGAAATGGTAGATTATTGGAATGATTGGGTAAAAAAATATCCGATTATTTCCATAGAAGACGGTATGGCTGAAGACGATTGGGGTGGATGGAAAAAAATGACCGACGTTCTCGGTGATAAAATTCAGATTGTTGGAGACGATTTATTTGTAACAAATACCGAAAGATTGAAAAAAGGAATTGACTTGAAAATTGCTAATTCAATACTGATAAAAGTTAATCAAATAGGCTCACTTACAGAAACAATCGACGCAGTGAATATGGCGTATCGAAGTGCTTATACTGCCGTGATCAGTCACCGTTCGGGCGAAACCGAAGACACAACAATTGCCGATCTTGCCGTTGCATTAAATACAGGTTTAATAAAAACAGGTTCTGCAAGCCGTTCCGACCGGATTGCGAAATACAATCAACTTCTTCGTATTGAAGAAATTCTTGGTGATACTGCAAAATATCTTGGTAAAGATTTTAAATATATTAAATCATAGTGATGTAGGCAGTGTCCACCCCTAGATAAGGTTGACTGTTTTCAAAAATCATTCAAAAAATCTTCTTCAATAATTTTATAAAGCTTATCAGCCCTTCTTAAAAAAGTTTCAATTGGAATTGAGCATACTTCACCTTTATTTGCCGTTTCAACCTTATTTAAATCCACTCTAATTTCTTTAACTTCCGATTCATACACACCAGTTGTGGGTCCTATTATTTTAATTTCATCACCAACATTAAGTGGATGAGTTTCAATTTTAATTTCAGCGACTTTCAGTTTAGTAAAATAATTAGCAATTTTTCCGATATACACTTTTCTTTTTGTGGCCTGCGAACCATATCTTTCAGTCCATTCGCCCATTCGTTTTCCAAGATAATATCCACCCCAAAACCCGCGATTGAAAACACTACTTAATCTTTTATTCCACTTTTCAATATTTTCTTCATTATAAGTCCCATCGAAATAGGATTTTACAGCTTCTTTATAGCAAGCCGTTACAGTTTTTACATAATCAGCCGAACGGCCTCTTCCCTCAATCTTTAGAACCCTAACACCCGCTTTCAATATTATATCAATGAAACCAATTGTATTTAGATCTTTTGGCGACATGATGTATTCGTTATCGACTTCAAGTTCTATTCCGCCATCTTTATCGGTAACTTTATACGGCCTTCGGCAAAGTTGCAAACAAGCACCTCTGTTCCCCGATGAGTTCATATTATCAAGGCTCAAATAACATTTTCCCGAAATAGCCATACACAAAGCACCATGAGCAAACACCTCAATCTGAATAAAATTACCTGAGGGCCCTTTGATTTGTTCTTTTTCTATTGTTTTCGTGATTTCATAAACTTGTTTCAGGCTGAGTTCTCTTGCAGTTACCATTACGTCAGAAAATTGAGAATAGTATTTTACAGCTTCAATATTGGTAATATTTGTTTGCGTTGACATGTGAATTTCCATTCCGACAGAATTTGCATATTGAATCACAGCCTGGTCGGAGGCAATAATTGCTGTAATCCCGTTTTCTTTAGCCGCATCAACAATTTCTTTCATTAACGAAAGTTCATTGTCGTAAATAACCGTATTCAATGTAATATATGAACGAATATTATTTTCATGACAAATATTTGAAATTTCAATCAAATCATCCAAAGTAAAATTATTGGACGATCGTGATCGCATATTTAGTTGTTCAATACCAAAATAAACCGAATCGGCTCCTCCCTGAATTGCAGCCGTTAATGATTCATAAGAACCAACCGGCGACATTATCTCAACATCTTTAATATTCATCTGTTAATAATTTTTGCAAATTTAAAGCTTTTAATATCTTGTTTGTATTATAAAAAAATATTAATAAATCTTATCTAAGATTCGGAAAAACACATATCTTGCACAGAAAATCATCATTTCATGAAGACAAGCAATAAATTTTATAAAACGACAATAATTTTACTTATATTTTTTATCATCATCTTAAGTAATATTTCGAGTAGATCGCAAGACATTCAATACTTTAAAATTGATTCTATTCCTGATGAGATTATCTCATTAGATAAATTTTGGAAATACAAACAGGGTGATGATACAGCCCGGGCAGCTTTCGATTTTAATGACCAATCATGGGACACTATTTCAACGAGTTTAAATCTCACGGATAAAGATGAAGAATTTTTTCCTGGAGTAGCATGGTTCAGACTACATATTAAAATAGATTCATCATTGATGGATAAAACATTTCCCTTAATAATTTACCAGAAAGGCGCTTCCGAAATTTACCATAACGGAAAATTAATACAAGAAGTCGGAAAAGTTGGGGTTGACAGCATTAATGAGAAAGCAAGAAACAGGATGAATCTTCCTTTTCTAATTCGTTTCAATAATGAACCTAATCAGGTAATTGCAGTCAGATATTCTAATCAAAAAGCCTTTAAACATTTCAGAAAATATTATGAAGATGAGGCGGGTTTTTCATTAAAAATTTCTACCTTAGAAATGAATCAAACAACACAAATCGGGATGGATCTTGCCGGGAATCTTATTATCGGATTATTTTTTATTTTCTTTGTATTGGCAAGCTTACATCTATTGCTTTTTTTATTTTTTCGTGAAAACAAGGCAAATCTGTATTATTGCATGTTCTCGTTTGGTTTCTCAGTTTTATTACTAACAACATTTTTTGAAATTAATATTTTGTTTAATCCCGGATTTATTACAGTTTCTAACTACTATGTGTCACTATTTTTTCCATGGTTTATGGTTCCGCTTATCGGAATGTTGTATTCTTTGTTTTATAAACGAATACCTATAATATTTTGGGCGATATGTTTCTCGGCAATAATTACTACGATAGGATATTATTTTGATGTTCACTGGAAAAACTATTTGCTTACAATTAACATTGCTATTGCTGTTATCGAAATTATTAGAATCATTATTTGGGCAATTATTCACAAGAAAGATGGTATATGGATTATCGGATCGGGAGTTTTATTTTTTGTAGCTTTTCTTTCTGTTATTGTGATAATTGTAATTTTTAAGGGTAATACTATTCTCAAATCAAACATGCTTGTCTTGACATTAATGGCATTTTTTCTGCTCTCAATTGTCAGCATACCTATTTCCATGTCATTTTATTTGGCAATTGACTTTGCTAAAACCAATAAAAGTTTAAAAATCCAATTGGAACAAGTACGTTTTTTATCTGCAAAAAGTCTTGAACAGGAGCACGAAAAACAACGAATATTGGCCGGACAAAAAGAAAAACTGGAAATACAAGTTAAAGAACGCACCATCGAACTTGAAAAGGAGAAAGAAAAAACCGAGCAATTGCTATTAAATACCCTGCCTTTGCGAGTGGTAAACGAACTAAAAGAAAACGGGCGATCGGAACCTGAGAGTTTCGATAATGTTTCTGTATATTTTTCCGATATTGTTGGTTTCACAACTGCATCCACAAAACTCGAACCTGCTGTTTTGATTCAAGAATTGAATGATATTTTTACTGAGTTTGATGATATAATGGAGAAAAACAATTGTGAAAGGATCAAAACCATTGGCGATGCATATCTTGCCGTTTGTGGAATGCCTGATAAAAATAAGCATCACGCTGAAAACCTTGCAAATGCTGCCATCGAAATAAGGGAATATATCACAAAAAGAAACCAACACTCCAAAATAAATTGGAAAATCCGTATCGGACTTCACAGCGGGAAAGTAGTCGGAGGAATTGTGGGTGTAAGAAAATATATTTACGATGTGTTTGGCGATACTATCAACACCACTTCCCGAATGGAAAGCAATTCCGAGCCAATGCGGATTAATGTTTCCGAAACCACCTATTTATTAATAAAAGATAAATTCAGTTTTACAGCACGTGAGCCAATGGAAATTAAAGGCAAAGGAATGATGAAAATGTTTTTTCTTGAAGCATAATATTAAAGACTTTTTTTGCAAAAATTAATATTATGTATTTTTGCAAATATTTTATCAAAATAATAGTTGATAAATAACAGAACTAAATTTTCTAATGAATGAAACCTTCAAAAGATAAAATAATAGATGAAGTAACTCAGAGCGATTACAAATACGGTTTCGTTACTGATATTGAAACTGAGACTGCAAAAAAGGGATTAACTGAAGATACTATCAGGTTTATCTCAAAAAAGAAAAATGAACCAGAATTTCTACTTGAATATAGATTGAAAGCCTATAGGAAATGGCTTACAATGAAAATGCCCGAATGGGCAAACCTAAAAATTCCTAACATTGATTATCAGGATATTATTTTTTATGCTGCTCCGAAACAAAAGAAAGATTTAGAAAGTATTGATGAAGTTGATCCGGAATTACTTGATACGTTTAACAAGCTCGGTATTTCTCTTGACGAGCAAAAGAAACTTGCCGGAGTTGCTGTTGACGCCGTTATGGATAGCATTTCCGTGAAAACTACTTTTTCGGATACACTTGCAAAACATGGGATAATTTTTTGCTCTTTTAGCGAAGCCGTTCAAAATCATCCCGATTTGATAAAAAAATATATGGGATCGGTAGTTCCGGGGAGTGATAACTATTTTGCTGCACTCAATTCGGCGGTATTCAGCGATGGATCATTTTGCTATATTCCAAAAGGTGTTCGCTGCCCGATTGAATTGTCAACCTATTTTAGAATTAATGCTGCAAACACAGGCCAGTTTGAAAGAACATTAATTATTGCCGAAGAAGGTAGTTATGTCAGTTATATGGAGGGTTGTACCGCTCCTCAAAGAGACGAAAACCAACTTCATGCGGCAATAGTTGAGATTATTGCCCATAAAGACGCAGAAGTAAAATATTCTACCGTACAAAACTGGTATCCCGGTAATAAAGAGGGGAGAGGCGGAATCTTTAATTTTGTTACCAAGCGTGGCTTATGTAAAGGTGAAAACTCTAAAATTTCATGGACTCAGGTTGAAACCGGATCGGCAATTACTTGGAAATACCCAAGTTGTATATTAAAAGGCGATAATTCGATTAGTGAATTTTATTCGGTTGCCGTAACAAATAATTATCAACAAGCCGATACCGGATCAAAAATGATTCATCTCGGCAGAAACACTAAAAGTACAATAATCTCAAAAGGAATTTCGGCAGGCAAAAGCAATAATTCTTATCGTGGTTTGGTGAAAATTGCAAAAAAAGCCGAAAATTCACGAAATTTTTCGCAATGCGATTCCTTACTTATGGGCGATAAATGTGGGGCAAATACTTTTCCTTATATCGAAGCCAGAAATAAATCATCAATAATTGAACATGAAGCTACAACCTCAAAAATTTCTGAAGATCAGCTTTTTTATTGTAATCAAAGAGGAATAAGTACCGAAAGTGCCATTGGATTGATTGTTAATGGTTATGCTAAGGAAGTGCTGAAAAAACTTCCAATGGAATTTGCCGTCGAAGCACAAAAATTGCTTCAGATAACTTTAGAGGGTAGCGTGGGGTAGATGATTGATGGTTTTTACGGAGCTCTTTTCAATCGTTTGATATTTGAATTATACCTGCAATTGAAAAAAACAGAATAGCAATTCAAATAAAGGATATTAAAACAGTATCTTTGTAGATTAAGGAAAAATATTTATGAGTAAAAAAATAAAATATACTGAAGAGTTTGAAAAAGCACTTAACAAATTCGTTGAAGAGTTAAAAGAATATATCTCAACAGATACAGGAGAATGGACAATCAAAGGATTTATTGATATTTATAAGAATATTTACACAATTTCATCAGACACAAAAATTGTTTCCAAAATTCTCGAAATTCACATATTCCCTGAGATTTTAAGATTTGCTGAAAAATCAGGATATAAAATAGTATTGGCTGAACAACAAAATTATTACCCTGACCTAACATTTGTTCACAAAGATGATGACAATATCAAATTTGCACTTGATCTAAAAACAACATTTCGTAGAAACAATAAATCGGCTGGATTTACTCTTGGCAGTCACGGTGCTTATTTCAAAGAAAGAGACAAAAAGAAGAATATTCAATTTCCATACAACCAATATACTGGGCATTATTGCTTAGGTATTATTTATACACGAATAAATTTTGAAGATGACTTATCTGAAACTGAAATTTATCAAGTAAATGAAATAAAAGAACAATATGGGAATGTTCAAGACCCTATTGGAGAAAGACAAGTAACAAAAATTGATAATCTTAAATCCATCACATCCGTAATTAAAGACTTTGATTTTTTTGTTGCACCAAAATGGAAAATAGCAAGCGACAGTCAAGGTTCAGGAAATACTGCAAATATTGGTTCAATTAAAGACATTGCGGATTTAAAGACAGGAAATGGAGTTTTCAGTAAATTGGGAGAAAAATGGTTTGATGAATATTGGGTGAATTATGGAAATGCTACAATATTGAAAGATGGTAAAACAATCAAGATTACAAATATTTGGGATTTTCTTGAATTCAAAGGAAGAACAGACTTGATAGATAAAGTAATAGCAAAAGGAGCAAAAAGAAGGCGAAAGAAATGAAAATATTTGTACCACCAATAAAATCACAAGGAATAAAAACAAAACTTGTTGAATGGATTTCAACTAATGTTGAAAACATTGAATTCGATAATTGGATTGAACCATTTATGGGAACTGGTGTCGTTGCATTTAATGTAAGACCGAAAAAAGCAATTTTGTGTGACAGCAACCCTCATTTAATAAGATTTTACAATGCAATTAAAAACAGAGAAATAACAAGTGGAATAGTTCGTAAGTTCCTAACTGAAGAAGGACAAAAACTCTTAAATTCTGAAGGCGAATATTATTATGAAGTCAGAAATAGATTTAATGAAAATGGGAATCCACTTGATTTTATTTTTTTAAGTCGTTCCTGTTTCAATGGAATGATGAGGTTTAATAGAAAAGGTGGTTTTAATGTTCCTTTTTGTAAAAAACCTAATCGTTTTGCACAGGCATTGGTTACAAAAATAACTAATCAGGTGGAGAATATTTCTAAGATTATACAATACAGTGACTACACATTCAAAAATCAAGATTTTCAAGATACTTTAAAAGAAATAAACTCAAATGATTTAGTTTATTCAGACCCTCCATATATTGGAAGGCATGTTGATTACTTTGACTCTTGGTCAGAAGAAGAAGAAAAAATATTAAAAGAGGGTTTAAATAATTCAGGAGCAAAATTTATTCTTTCAACTTGGTTAAGTAATAAATACAGAACAAATGATTATGTCTTTGATATTTGGAAAGATTGTAATGTTGCAACAAAAGAACATTTTTATCACGTTGGCGGTAAAGAGACTAACAGAAATGCAGTTTATGAAGCATTATTATCAAATATGAAATTGAATAATAGTATTTCAAATTATGAAATGAAATCTCGTATTGAATTAAACGAATCTCAATTAACAACAGAAGAAAATAAATACGAAATTCCAGAACAATTATCCTTAGTATTAGAAGAACAAAACGGCTAACATTGGAATACCGAATTTTTTTTAAGATACTTAAAATGTAAAATCATAAAATATTACAGATTAAAAAGTTTAAACACAGAGTCGCTAAGAAATAGGGATTTAGAAATAATCAATAAAA
>CAZBSL010000107.1:0-9677 GCA_964494265.1 uncultured Bacteroidales bacterium | reverse complement strand
GTAATTAATAATAATTGTTTAATGAAAACGGTCAACCTTATTTAGGGATGGACAACACTTCATAAATCATTATTCGTTAATTGATATTCGACATTAAATATTCATAGAAACTAAACTGCAATGAAATTGCAGGGTTTTAACCTTTAAATAGATAATAAAAAAGGGGTGAATCTTAAAAATTCACCCCTTTTCTGAAATATTATTTTGCTTTTAAAAATTTACTATTTAGATACTCTTTCAAGCCATTTTAGCATAATCAACATTGATATCATTGAAACGAGGCAAACTGCTACAAATACTCCCCAGGTAATCCATAAAGGAATATGGGTATATAAAATAGCACCAATAAATAATAACTGGTTACCCAAAGCTGTAGCACCTAACCAACCTCCTTGCATAAGGCCTTGATATTGTGGAGGAGCAACTTTTGAAACAAAGGCAATCCCAAGCGGGCTGATAAATAACTCTGCAACAGTCAGAATGAAATAGGTAACTAATAATAAAAGTGGAGTAACTTTTTGAATATCATCCAGTGGTGTACCACCTAATTCAGGATTAATTGTTGAAAATAATGGGAGATCCATTGACCCGACTGACATCACAACAAATGCTATTGCGGCAATAAACATTCCTATGGCAATTTTTTTAGGAGTTGAAGGTTCAATACCCTTGTTTTTTAACCATCCAAATAAACCCACTATAATCGGAGTTAAAAATACAACAAAGAAAGGATTCATTGCCTGGAACGATTCCACAGACAATTTAATTCCGGCAAAATTCAGTAAGGTATAATCTTTTGCAAAGAATGTAAGAGTTAAACCATTTTGATGGAAAGAAAACCAGAAGAAAATCACTACACCATAAACTGCCAGTAGTGCATATATGCGCCGTCTAACTTCCATAATATCCATTTTAATTGTCTGAACATTTCCTTTAGCATCTGTTTTAGTAGCTGCAATGGCTGGGTCAGGGAATCGGTTTTTGTTAACCAGATAAATCACAAATGAAATTGCCATTGCAATAATGGCCACACCAAACGCATAATGAAATCCTTCAGTAAAAATATTAAGATAATTATTGGCAAAAGCAGTCAGGTCAGTTACCTCTGCTCCTTTAACTGTGGCTTCAGTTGCCCATGTTTGAAGTTTGTCAACAGATTCAGATGAAATAGTTCCATTAAGTTGCGAATGACAAAGCGAAGGCAATTCGGCATTATAAAGGAAATTATGCTGTTTCAGCCACCATGTTCTGATACCTGGCGCAATGAATGGGGCAACAACAGCACCAATATTGATAAACATGTAAAAAATCTGGAATCCGGAACCTCTTTTTTCATCACTATAGTTACCTTTATCATACATTTGACCCACCAAAGCCTGTAAATTCCCTTTAAAAAGGCCGTTACCAAAAGCAATAACAAAAAGTCCAATCAGTGAATAGGTTAAAAATAAAGCTTTGTTGGGTACTGGTGTTGGTGTAGGAATTGACATTATCAGGTAACCGACTGACATCAATACCAATCCCATAAGGATTGTTCCTTTATAGTTTTTTGTTTTGTCGGCAATAAGCCCTCCAACCAGTGAGAGAATATAAATCAGTGCATAGAAAGTTGCATAAATATACCCCGCATTTTCACCGCTTAACCCAAATTTGGCCTGAAGAAATAAAACTAATATTGCCATCATTGTATAAAAACCAAAGCGTTCACCCATATTTGCAAGTGCCGCTGCTATCAATCCTTTAGGATGTCCTTTAAACATAATTTTAAGTTTTGATTATTAATAAGTTTGTAAATTAAATAATTTCTCTATAATATTTTTCTTGCAAAAATAATTAAAAATCTCACTTTTACAAATTTTAAAATTATTCTATAGAAGCTGTAATATTTTAATCACAGCTTCGTCTTATTAAATGAATGACCATAGAAAAATTTAAAATAGAAGTGTTACCAATTAAAAACAAGCTTTACAGGTTAGCAAAACGATTTTTAGTTTCAAAAGAAGAAGCCGAAGATACTGTTCAGGATGTACTTTTAAGATTATGGTCGAAAAAAGATAATTTAGAACAAATTAATAGTATTGAAGGTTTTGCAATGGTAATAACAAAAAATTTATGTCTTGATAAATTAAAATCAAAAAGACGTAATACCGAAGAATTCTCAGATACAGCTTTGAATGTAATTCATAAAACACCATATAATCAAACTGAGATGGCTGATAGTATTGACAGAATTAATGAAATAATAAATAAACTACCTGATCAGCAAAAAATTATTATTCATCTACGCGATGTTGAAGGCTATGAATTTGAAGAAATTGCTGAAGTTACAGGATTAACTATTAATACAATTAGAGTTAATTTATCAAGGGCAAGAAAAAAAGTAAGAGAAACCGTTCTAAAAGCAGAAAGTTATGAATTTTCAAGAAATTGAAAAATTATTAGACAAATATTTTGAAGGAGAAACTTCAATAAATGAAGAAAATCAATTAAGAAAATATTTTAATAAAGATTTACTTCCTCCTCACCTGAAACCATATAAGGTACATTTTCAGTATTTTTCGGACGCAAAAACCGAAGAAATCACAGATCCTGATTTTGATCAGATGATTTTAAACGAAATAGGTGAAAGAAAATTATTTTCTATTGATGGAAAAAGGAAATATCTAACTTATTCACTAATAGGAATAGCTGCAAGTATTATTATTATTTTCGGGTTTTTCTTTAAATCTCCATTAGATAATCTTGATGATAAAAATTTTGCTTTTGCAAATACTTTTACCGATCCCGAAAAAGCTTTTACTGAAACTCAACGAGTTTTAAAATACATTTCCGACAAATTTAATTCAGGTGTTGAACCATTAAATGATATTTCAAAATTTGATGAGGGAGTGCAAAGTTTAACCAAAATATCCTCATTCAATAAAGGAATGGATGAAATGAATAAAATATCAAAATTTTACGAATATAAACAATTAATTTCAAATCAATCTGTTGATACCACACAGATTATAAAAAACAATAAGCTATGAAAAAAATGATTTTAAGTTTAGCAATGTTAGCATTATTTAGTTTTCCGCTAATATCGAATGCTCAGAATAGTGCAATAAATAAGCTCTATGAAAAATACTCAGGCAGAGATGGATTCACATCAATTGTGATAAATAAAAATATGTTTGAACTTTTCTCAAATATTGAAACCGACGAAGAAAATAAGGATTTTAAGAAAGCCATTAGCGGCCTTATTGAAATTAAAATCCTTGCCTCTGATAAAAATAGTTTTGATGGGAATTTTTATGACGTCATAATGAATGAATTACCTATGGAAGAATATACTGAATTGATGGTTATTCACTCGAAAGGCCAAGATATTAAATTTCTAGTTAAAAAAGAGGAAGATGGAAAAATTAGTGAGTTATTAATGATATCCGGAGGCAAAGGTGATGATAATGCTTTGATAAGCATTATTGGAGATATTGATATGAATACTATTTCAAAGTTATCGAGAACAATGCATATTTCCGGTATGGAAAAATTAGAAAATCTTGATAATGATAATGAAGACAAAGATGATGATTCTGAAAATTAGTTTTAAAATGAAATTGGAAAATGGAAATTAGAAATTTGGAAAAAGATCAACTTTCTAATTTCTGATTCAATAATTTTAGAATGCAATCAACTTTAAATTTTTGAATTATAAAAATCTATACAAATGAAAAAAATAATAATATTTATAATTGGATTTTTCTTCCTTCTTCCTTCAATTTCAATGTCGCAAAAAACACCGGCTAAAAGATTGTTTAACAAGTATAAAAACAAAGATTTTGTCAGTTCGATTATTATCTCAACGAATGCATTTGAGATTAATCCAGGTAGCGATGAAAAGGCAAGTAAATTGAAAATGCTTTCTGAGCAGATCGAAAAGATTTATGTCTTGAGATTTGACCCTGACCAATCTTCCTCTCAAGATATTAAAAGTTTTACAGAAAGTTTTAAAAAAGTTACTTCTGGGAAAAGATATGAGGAATTATTTTGTTTTAATGTGGATGACGGAGTGATGATCTCAACTTATATTGTTAAAGGTAATGGTAATAAAATCAAAGAGGCGATATTTTTCATAAATTCGGATAAGGGAACAATGATGGTGCTTGCTACCGGAGAAATTGATTTAAAACAAATAATGGAATTATCATCAGAGTTTACAGGTGCAATGAAACATAAAAAGCCGTTCCTTTTGAAAAATAAAGGTGGGGAGTGATCTAATAAACGGAATTAATAAAAAAAAGGTGTCATATTTTAAATATGACACCTTTTTTTTTAAGATTTATAAATTTAAAGTTTCCGCTTAACTTCAACTTCTTCATATCCTTCAATAATATCACGAACTTTTATATCATTATAATTCTCAATATTTAATCCACATTCAAAACCTGTTTGTACTTCCTTAACATCATCTTTAAATCGTTTTAACGAACCCAAATTTCCTGTATAAACTACAATTCCATCTCTAATCACACGAATTTTTGTGTTTCGTGTAATTTTCCCATCTAAGACCATGCAACCTGCAATCGTTCCAACTTTAGTTATTTTGAAAATTTCACGTATTTCAACATTAGAAGTAATTTTTTCTTCAATATCCGGTGATAACATACCTTCCATTGCAGCTTTAATTTCTTCGATTGCCGTATAAATAATAGAATATAACCGAATATCAATTTGTTCTTTCTCAGCTAACTTGCGAGCACTTACAGAAGGACGAACCTGGAATCCAATAATAATTGCATTTGAAGCAGATGCTAATAAGACATCGGTTTCGGTAACCTGTCCCACAGATTTGTGAATAATATTTACCTGAATATGTTCATTTGATAATTTGAGCAGGGAATCTGATAATGCTTCAATCGAACCGTCAACGTCACCTTTAACTATAATATTTAATTCCTTAAAATCACCAATGGCAATTCTACGCCCGATTTCATCAAGTGTAATATGTTTTTGTGTCCTGAGCCCTTGTTCTCTTTGAAGTTGTAATCGCTTGGTTGCTATAGTTTTTGCCTCTTTTTCATCTTTCATTACATTAAACTCATCACCGGCTTGGGGTGCACCGTTAAGTCCTAATAAAAGTAATGGAGAAGAAGGCCCTGCTTCTGTAATCAATAAATTTCTTTCGTTGTACATTGCCTTAACTTTTCCTATACATGAACCTGCTAATACAATATCGCCAACTTTTAGAGTTCCATTTTGAACTAATAATTTTGTTACATAACCTCGGCCTTTATCAAGAGCAGATTCTATGACTGTCCCTGAAGCTTTTTTTATTGGATTTCCTTTAAGTTCAAGCATTTCAGCTTCAAGTAAAATTTTGTCAATTAACTCCTTGACATTAGTACCTTTTTTTGCTGATATATTCTGGCTTTGATATTTTCCGCCCCAGTCTTCAACCAAAATATTCATTTGCGCCAATCCTTCCTTGATTTTTTCAGGATTAGAATTATTTTTATCAATTTTATTTATTGCAAAAACCATAGGCACCCCTGCAGCTTGAGCATGATTTATCGCTTCTTTAGTCTGAGGCATTACGTTATCATCAGCTGCAATAATAATTATCGCAATATCAGTAACTTTTGCACCACGTGCTCGCATAGCTGTAAAGGCCTCATGGCCGGGAGTATCCAGGAAAGTTATTTTTCTACCATTATCAAGTGTAACTTCGTAGGCTCCAATATGCTGAGTAATACCACCAGCTTCACCGGCGATAACATTTGACTTTCTGATATGATCAAGAAGTAAGGTTTTTCCATGGTCAACATGCCCCATAACCGTAATAACCGGTGGCCTGGCAACAAGATCCTCAGAATCATCTTCTTCCACATCAGTACCGATAATTGCTTCCTGAACATCAATGCTTACAAATTCAACTTTATGTCCAAATTCTTCAGAAACAAGGCTTAGAGTTTCGGCATCCAAACGTTGGTTTATTGAAACAAAAATACCTAATGTCATACAGGTTGCAATTACCTTATTAACCGGGACATCAATCATTGAAGCAAGTTCATTAGCAGTAACAAATTCAGTTACTTTAATAACTTTTTTGTCGGCTTCTAATTTTACTTGCTCTTCAATTCTATGCTTGCTTTTAGTTTCACGTTTAAGTCGTCTATGCTTTGAACCTTTTGATTTTCCGGCAGGACTTAATCGTGCAAGAGTTTCTTTGATTTGTCTTTGTACTTCTTCTTCAGTAAGTTCAACTTTACGAATTTCTTTCTTAGGCCTAGCTCCTTTATGAAATTTGCCTTTTTGTTTTTCGTCTTTGAGTTGAATATTTTTTGAAGCTTCAGTTCCTGTTTTATGAATTCTTTTGCGTTTTTTCTTTTTTGCAGCAACTTTTTCATCTACTGATGAAGCAACCGGTTGTTTTTCTTTCTTTTTAAAAGTTTTTTTCTCCGGTCTTTTTACTATTTTTTTCTCGTGTTTTACTTTTTCAGGAAGAATAATTTTATCAACAATTGTTGGCCCGCTTAATTTTTTAAATTCTGTTGGGATAAAATTATCAGGCAATTTTTTCAATTCTTCATGAATTTCTACACTTTTTGGCGGTATTTTATCCTTTGGCTTTTGCAAGATATCCGGCAAAGGCTCAAGGGTTTTTTCTTCAACTTTCTTTTCTTTAATAGTTTCTTTTATAACAACATCAGCTTTTTTAGTTGTAGGCTCGCTTTTCTTTTTTACTTCCTTTTTAACAGGTTTTTCAGGTTCAATCTTCTTGACGTCTGCCTTTTTTTCATCCTCTTTCTTAAGCTCTTCTTTTATAGCCTTTTTAGGTTCAGGCGGTTTTGGTGGTTGTGCTTTTCTTTTAGTTTTGGTTTTTGGAATTATTTTTTCAATATCAATTTTTCCAAGAACTTTCAAGCCTACTGTTTTAGTTTTCTCTGATGTTTTTGGTTCCTCAGGTTTAATTTCCTCTTTCTCCTCTGCAACATCCTTTTTTTCCGGTTCTAATTCTTGAGAAGTTTTTTCGCTAACTTCAGTTTTGGGTTCATCTTTTTCCACAATTTCGGGAACTGAAACTTTTTCTTTAGTTTCAACAATATCTTTCTCTACTTCCTCTTTAACTTCCTTCTCTTCAATAGAAATTTCAGGTTCTTCTTTTATGACAGGTTCTTCTTTTATGATTTCAGGTTGAACTTCCTCCTTTTCAGCTTCAACAACTTTCTCTTCAATTTTTTCTTTCGGCTCGCTTAAGTCTTCTGTTTTAATGTCCTCTTTGAAACCACTACTGATATTTTTAATAATAAATTCTTGAGGCTCAAATTCAAATTCAGGTTCTGGTTTTCCAACTACCTCATCATCTATCGAAATAGTTTCATGGGAGGAATAATCAATCCCAATCTTTAATGATTCTTGTTTTACTGCTTTTTCAGATTGGAATTCTTTTACCAATAATTCGTACAAATCCGCCTCGATTTTCGAATTTGGTTTTGCTTCAATTGCATGTCCTTTCTTTAACAGAAACTCGGCAATCGTAGAAATTCCAATATTAAATTCCCTTGCTATTTTACTCAGTCTTATTGGTTTACTTCCTTCTGCCATATTGGTTTTATAGTAATTTCTATTAAATATATTTTGTAAAAGTAATATTTTTATTCAAACTCGGCCTTCAGTATTTTGAACACCTCTTTAATTGTTTCTTCTTCGAGGTCGGTTCTGGTTACTAATTCTTCCATTTCAAGAGCTAAAACACTTTTAGCTGTATCACAGCCTATGTTTTTAAATTCGTCAATAATCCATTGATCGATTTCATCACCAAATTCGTTTAAATCAACATCTTCGTTATCAATATCAGTATCACGATAAACATCAATTTCATAACCGGTTAGTCGCCCTGCTAACTTAATATTAAAACCTCCCTTACCAATTGCAAGCGACACCTGGTCGGGTTTCATATAAACTTCTGCTCTTTTATTCTCTTCATCTATAACTACCGAAGACATTTTTGCAGGACTTAATGATCTTGAAATAAAAAGCGATATATTTGATGTATAATTAATTACATCAATGTTTTCATTTTTCAATTCCCTTACAATTCCATGAATTCTCGATCCTTTCATTCCAACACATGCACCAACAGGATCAATTCTATCATCATAGGACTCAACTGCAATTTTCGCTCTTTCACCGGGAACGCGAACGATGTTTTTAATTGTTATTAGTCCATCGTAAACTTCAGGAACTTCTGACTCAAACAACCTCTCCAAAAATATCGGGGAAGTTCTTGACAGAATTATCACAGGATTACCATTTCTAATATCCACTTTTGAAACAACTGCTCTTATGGTATCACCTTTTCGATAAAAGTCGGATGGAATTTGTTCAGATTTTGGTAATATTAATTCAATGTATTCATCATCTAAAATTAAAATTTCTTTTTTCCAGACTTGGTAAATTTCTCCTGTAACTATGTCTCCAACACGATCTTTATATTTTGTAAATATATTGTCTTTTTCGAATTCCTGAATTTTCGACACTAAATTTTGACGAATTGATAATATTTCTCTCCGGCCAAAGTCAGCCATTTTAATTTCTTCACTTACTTCCTCTCCTGCTTCAAAATCAGGTTCAATTTTAATTGCTTCAGAAAGTGCAATTTGACAATTTCCATCTTCAACCTTGTCATCTTCAACAATCTCTCGATTTCTCCATATTTCAAGGTCTCCTTTATCAATATTTACAATAATATCAAAGTTATCCTCGGAGCCAAATTTTCTGATAAGCATATTTTTGAAAACATCCTCAAGAATACGCATCAAAGTCTCTCTGTCAATGTTTTTAAATTCTTTAAACTCAGCAAAGGTTTCAACGAGATTTAAGGTATCCATTTTTTTATTAGTTTTATTTTTAAGTTAGATATTGGGTATTTTGCAGTAATTTATTTCTGTTTTATTTGTTTTGAGTTTTAAATGAAGCGATAATTTTAGTTTCATTTATATCTGAAAATAAAATATTGATGACTTCTTTAACAGCTTGATTTTTATTTATTTTCTTTCCTTTTTTATTTGCGGGTCTGTTATCCCATTCTAATTCTATTCCATCTTCATTAACAGACTTTAGAACTCCTGATTTTTTTGAACCATCGTTTAATAATATTTCGACATTTCTTCCAATGTTTTTAAGATACTGTCGTTTAAGTCTTAATGGTTTTTCTAAACCTGCAGATGAAACCTGAAGTTCAAAATCTTCAACATCTCTGTCGAAATTCGACTCAATGAAACGACTAAGCTTCACGCAATCATCAATAGCCACAAAATTATCACTATCAATTTCAACAATTATTTTATTGGAAGGGGTGATTTTTAGCTCAACTAAAAAAAAATCAGTCTCTTCTAAATAATTATCAATCAATGTTTTAATTTTATTTTCTATCATCACAAATTTTTCTTTTCAATGCAAGAGGGGACATTTGTCCCCTCTTTCTCAACAACTCTAAATTTCTTTCCGGGTGCAAAAATACTAATTTTCTTTTATTTGCAAATAAAAATCATGATTTATTTTTTAAAGACTAAATTCTATTTGCCTCCACTAAAGTTTTTTTCGTTTTTATAAAATTACTTATATTGGGGATTAAATATTTTTAAAAGTTCAAAATTTATTTAAAACTCTCCAGATTCTCATGAAAAATCTCA
>CAZBSL010000106.1:5886-9777 GCA_964494265.1 uncultured Bacteroidales bacterium | reverse complement strand
TTCGCTTTCAACACCAATCCGGCCTCCTAACTTATCAATTATTCGTTTTACAATTGATAATCCTAAACCATGTCCTTCTATTTTAGTTTCCTCAAGACGTTCAAATTGCTTAAATAAAAGTTTTTGGTTTTCGGTGGAAATACCTTTTCCATTATCGCGGACCCAAAAACGAATTTCGCCATCGGCAATATTCTCCGGTTTGTTTTTATTTGCACCAATTTCAATCTTAGGAGGATTGCCTCCATATTTTATGGCATTACTGATTAAATTTGTCCAAACCTCTTCAACCCATGGAGAAAATCCTAAAGCAGTAGGTAATTTATCCTGAAAAATAATTTCAGAATTGCTTTTTTCGATATTATTATAATTGCGTTCTATTGCTTCATTAACTATATTACTCATATTAAGCGTTTCGGTTTTAATCTCTGTTTTTCGCAAACTGGATAATAAAAGTAAATTCTCGATAATGCTATTCATTTTGATACTGTCTTTTTTAATTGTTTTGACGTAGGTGCAAATTTCATTTTCAGTAAGTTCTGAAAATCCCTCATCAATTAACTCTGAAAATCCTATAACAATTCCCAGTGGATTTTTAAGGTCATGGGCGACAGTATGAGCAAAAGCATCCAATTCTTCATTTCGTTCTTTTAACTCATTTGCATATTTCCTTAAATCGTTTTCAGCAATAGATTTTTCGGTAATATCTCTTGCAATTTCAATAATACTTACGATATTACCCTCATCATCTTTTATAGGTACAGCAACTGTATCCCAATAATTAACTTTACTTGAGGCTATTTTTGCTTGTTTATGAAGTATAATTTCTCTTTCTGGTATGCCTGAAGATAATGACTTCAAGCACGGGCAATTTTTGCACATTTCCTTTGTTCCCAGAATAGCTTCTTTACATGTTTTTCCATAAACATTCGGGAATGCATCTCTAACTACTTTATTAGCCCATTGAAATTTTAGGTCAGTATCAAATTGAATAATTATATCAGGCGATGCGTCAAGAATTGTTCTCATTTTCTTTTCACTTTGAAGAAGAGCTGCTTCTGTTTTTTTCTTTTCGGTGATATCCTGGTAAATTGCATAAATTCCTATTTGATCTTCTCCGAGAGTAATTGATTTCCCAATTACTAAAACATTGAGTCGTTTCCCGCTTTTTGTTTGGCGAACAGTTTCATTATATACAAATTGACCATTAAGGGCTGACTTAGTATTCTTTTCTCCATCACTAAAAAAGTCCGGCGGCACCACTAAATCATTAATTAATTTGCCTTTTGCTTCTTCTTCGGTAAATTCAAAAAGATTTGTAAATTCTTTGTTTATTTGAATTATTCGTTCATTTTTATCTAAAATGGCAATTGAAACCGGAGCTACATTAAAAAAATGTTTAAAATATGCTTTTTGAATATTTAATTCACTTTCTGCCAACTTACGCTCGCTTATATCTTGGGCAATGAAAATTACTGTGTTTTTAGTTTTTGGCGTTGCAGTTCCTTCAAACCATATTAATTTATCCTTTATTATTAACTTATAAATTAATTTCTCGGTTTTGTTTTTATCAAGGCTTTCCCTTACTAATTTAAGGAATTTATCTGCATCAGATTTTGGAAAAACGTCATGCATAGTTTTTCCAATAAGTTTATTTGATGGTTTGTATAAAAGATCAGGTGATGAGGGCGCAATACTAATATATTTTCCATTGTAATCAAGTTCGACCACAATGTTTCTCATTGCTTTAAATATTGATCGCAATTCATTTTCTGATTTCTGTAATATTTTTTCTGTTTGCTTATGATCAGATATTTCCTTTTGCAATTTTTTATTAATTAAAGTGAGATCTTTTAAACCTTCCCTAACAAGTCCATCAAGATCGAACTTTTCCTGACGCAGTTTATCTTCAGCTTCTTTAATACGTAACATTACTTTGATTTGGGCTGAAAACTCGGCGAAGTCAATTGGTTTCGCAAGAAATGCATCGGCACCCGAATTAAGTCCTTTAACTTTGCTTTCGGTATCAATTTTTATTGCCGTCAGCATAATCACCGGAATATGTTTTGTTAATTCATTTGATTTTAATTCGGCACATGACTCATATCCATCCATTTTCGGCATAATAATATCAAGAATTATGGTATCAGGTTGTTCCTTTTGAGCAATTTCGATACCTTCTTTACCAGATTGAGCCGTTAACAAATAACAATCGGGCAGAAATTTTTTAATAACCTCTTTGATCATTAATAAATTGTTCTTCTGATCATCAATAGCTAATATTTTTTTCATTTTAATATTCTTTTATGAAAATTTTCAAAAACATCTACAAATTCAGTTGATTTTTTGCTGAAAAATAAATGTCTCAAAAATCAATCATTCATCAATTTTGTAAATGTACAAAAAATTCTTTGTGGAAATATAATGTATGGTTTAAAAAGCATCAACAACATCATAATCATTAGTTACCAAAAGCCGTGCTTTAGGCTTTATTGATTGAACAACCTGATGCTCTCTTTCAAGGACTTTCATTCTATATTCATTTTGAGGTTCCTTACCGCGGACTATTTGTGCTTTTTTTGTGTCGTGGTAGGTTAATTCAATAAAAATACCCAAATCCACACCAGGAGTGTTAATTGCATATAAGCCATCAATAATAAGCATGTCAATTCCCTCAAATTCGGTAGTCAGGCTGTCAACTTGTTCCGTAACTAAATCTATACAAGGCATTGTTGATTTTTTATTGTTTTTAAAATCATCAATATTTTTATAGATTGTATCCCAGTCATACTCATTTAAGCCAACGGCATTTTCAATTCCATGGCATTTTCTCCATTCGGTTCTTTCAAGAGGATGAACTTTGTAATAATTGTCGATATGAATCGGCTTTGCAAATATTCCTTCTTTTCGAAGCATTTTTGCCAGGACATGAGCCAACTCAGTTTTCCCGGAACCTGATTCACCTGAGATTGCCACAATATATTTCTCTTTTTTTTCTTTTAAAACTTTTTTAAGAATCTTTTTAGCAGCCTTTTGATGCTTTTCTGAAATTAATAATATATCTCCTAACATTGTTTATTATTTAAAATTTATTGCTTCGGTTGCAGAGACGTTGCATGCAACGTCTTTACCGGATATTTCACAGGAATATTTAATTCCTTTAAAATGAAAATTAAAGGATAGTTTTCTCCAGTGCTTTGGTAAATTTGGTGTTATTTTTATTTCTCCCGATCGAAAATCCAATCCGGCATACGACATTATTGTAATTAATATTGTTCCAGCCATAACTCCTGTGTGAATTCCTTCACCTGTTGTTCCACCCTGAATATCATTATAATCACTTGTCAAGGCATCATGAAACAATTTCCAGCTTAGTTCATTATCGCCGATAAGATTTGCCAAATATGCATGCACAACACGGCTTAAGGTTGATCCATGGGAAGTTCGTTGTAGGTAATATTTTAAATTTTCTTCAACATAGTTTTCAGGCAACAAATAATCAAGGTTTTTAAGAATTTCATCAACTTCAGATTTAGCAAGGTTAAAGAAAGTCATCAGAGTATCTGCCTGTTTGGCAACCTTATAATCACCTGCCGATTTTCCTTCTGCTTTTAAAATTCTGTCCATTCTGTAGATGTTGTCGTATTTTTCGCGATAAGCATCCCAATCTAATTCTAATAAATCAAAATATCCGTCATATTGTGAAATTATCCCATCATCAGAAATTATTAGATTGATTTTTTTCACTATATCCTTCCATTTTGAAAGTTCTTCTTTAGAAAGTTTTATTTTTTCAAAAAGTGCAGTTTTTATTTTATTATCAAGTAATTCGATTATTTTAAAAGCTGTTTTTAACATCCAAACCAGCATAATATTTGTGTACGAATTATCTTT
>CAZBSL010000106.1:3786-5786 GCA_964494265.1 uncultured Bacteroidales bacterium | reverse complement strand
TAATCGTCACCCCACTCGCCTGTTAAAGGATTGAGGTGGACAATTTGAGTTTCTTCCCTGCCATCGCTGCCACTTTGCCAAGGGAACATCGCCCCCTCAAAATCATGTTCTTTTGCATATTTTCTGGCTTCGTTAAGTCGGCGAAAACGATACATTAAAACAGATTTTGCAGCCTCTTTGAAATGAATGTTATAAAATGGAAGAATAAATAATTCGTCCCAAAAAATGTGTCCGCGATAGGCTTCACCGTGAAGGCCACGAGCCGGTATTCCGGCATCAATATTTTTATTATGGGGTGAAATCGTTATCATCAAATGATATAAATGAAGACGCAATAATTTTTGAGCTAAGCGATCACCTTCAAGTTTTATGTCAATTTCGTCCCATAACTCCTGCCATTTTCTTTCACTTGCAATCAGAATATTATCAAAATTTGTTTGATTTTCTAAAAGCTTTTCTGCTTCAAGAAGAGGAGCTTTAACATTCTTATCCCTTGATGTAAAAATGCTTACGATTTTCTCAATTTTAAATGAAACATTTTTCCCGGTTTCGTTACTAATTAAAGTGTAAGCTTCGCCCTCGGAAATGACATTCTCATAAACAGCCTTATCAATAACTTTCTCGTCAAAGTAAGAATCTATTTTATAAGCTTCGGCAATTTCAATATCTGATTGTGTTGTTTTAACTACTACAAAAGCATTTTTATTTTCTCCACCTTCGGCAAAGGGTTTTAAATGTTTTTGATTCAATTGTTTATAACGATCAACCCCATCATTTATTAAATTCCCGTTTATTCCGGTTTTTATGGTTATTTTTCCGGAATAATTTAATGGTTTAATTGAATATTGAATGGCAGCAAGATGAGGATTATCCATGCTTGCAATACGTTGTGATTCAATCTCGGTTTCATTACCGTTTTTATCTTTAATGATCATTTCCCGGGAAAGAAGTCCATTTTTGAAATTTAATATTCTATTTATATGAAGAATTTTTGTTTCATTTATATCTACCCAATTACTATCATTGATTTTGAAATTAAAAAGAAGCCAATTAGGGCAGTTTACAAAATCTTCGTTTTCAATTAATCTGTCGCCAACTTTTGATTTTAAACGATTGTAAACACCTGCTAAATATGTTCCCGGATAATTATTTTTATTGGCAGATGATTCTTCCATTGCCCCGCGGGTTCCGAAATAACCGTTACCGACAGCAAGAAGAGCTTCTCTCGATCGCTCTTTATTTGGATCGTAATCATCGTAGCTGATCTGCCACATATTTTTTTCCAATCCACTTTCAAACCAGTCAACTATGCCTTCAAATCCAATTTCGGAAATATCTTTAACTACAATGTCGGCACCGTTTTTTTTGAGTTCTTTTTCATTGTTTTCTCTTGCAATTCCAAGAACCAACCCAAAATTCCCTTTCTTTCCTGCTTGTACTCCCGAAACAGCATCCTCAACAACAACAGCCCGATCGTAATCAACACCAAGATTATCGCAAGCCATCGTAAAAATATCTGGCTCAGGTTTTCCATGAAGTCCTATCTCAGCAGAAACAACACCATCAACACGTGTTTCCATAAAATCTAACAGAGATGCAGCTTTGAGTACAGCTTCACAATTTTTGCTCGAAGAAGCTACACCCACTTTAATTTTTTCGGCTTTCAGTTTTTTTATTAAGTCAAGAGTAGAATTATAAATTTCAACACCTTCGGTTTTTAAAATTTCGTTAAACGCAAAATTTTTCCTGTTACCGACACCACAAATTGTTTCTTTTTCAAAATCATCAGAAGGTTCTCCCAACGGAATCTCGATTCCACGGGATAATAGAAATGATTCAACTCCTTTATATCGCGGTTTTCCGTCAACATAAGTCAGATAATCAGTAGCATGCGTAAACTCCTTGAATTTTTCACCAAATCTTTCTTCTCTGCTTTTTAAATAATCATCAAACATTTTTTTCCAAGCACGAGAATGTACAAGAGCTGTTTTAGTAATTAC
>CAZBSL010000106.1:1358-3686 GCA_964494265.1 uncultured Bacteroidales bacterium | reverse complement strand
TTAAAAACCTTATAAGAAAAACTTTGGGGATTTTCCATGTTATTTTTTAATTTTTCCCAATCAATTTTCCCCCTGACCAAAAATCTTGTATCGTCTTTTCCGGTCATTTTTATCATTTCTTTATAGTAAATTTCGTCGTTAAGTTTCCCAAATTCATCACCATAATAAATTACTGGAGTTCCCGGCAAGGTAAGCATTATTGAATAAGCAAGTGCAATTTTTCTTTCATCACGATCAAATAACTCAGCCAAACGTGCAGAAATTCCTTGTCCCAAACGAAAGTCCCATTTTGGATTTTTACAATAATTTTCGTGAATATATTTTCTATCGTCTTCGCTAACATAAACTAATTCAAGGCTTAACTCATCGTGGCATCTCAAAAATGTTAACCATTGGGCATCTCTTGGGATTTCGGGAGTAACTTCCGGACTAAGAGTGTGTAAAATCGGTTCTTTATTTTGCATAGCAATTGCCTTAAACATTTGAGGCATTAAAGGAAAATGATAAGCTGCATTACATTCGTCATTATCACCAAAATACTTCACCACCTCATTAGGTTTTTGGCATGCCTCTGCCAATAATAAAGTATTTGGCCGGATAAAATCCAGAGATGCTCTAAAGAACCGCACAATAAGGTGGTTTTGAGGTAGATTTTCGCAAGTAGTACCATCTTCTTTCCAAAGATATGGAATCGCATCTGCCCTAAAACCATCAGCCCCTATCTTAAGCCAATAAAGAAGGACTCGTGACATTTCAAGTAAAACATCAGGATTTTTATAATTTAAATCAGGTTGAAAACCGAAAAACCTATGAAAATAATACCAATCGCCATCTTTCTCCCAATTGCTTGGCTCCATCCCTTCAAATAACAGTCGTGTTTCTTTGTATAAATCTGTGTTTTTGCTCCAGATATAATAATTTCTATAGGGATTATCATCACTTTTCCTTGACTCAATAAACCAGGAATGTTGATCGGAAGTATGGTTTAAAGCAATATCGAAAATCACTTTTATTCCTCTATTATGAGCACTTTTAAGAAATTTGGCAAAAACCGCATTCTTCTCTTCATCGCTTGCATAATCCGGTACTCCGAGAATCTCGGGACGAATTTTTCGGTAATCGCTAATATCGAAACCTGCATCCCGCATTGGTGATTCAAGAATCGGTAATAACCATAAACAATTAACACCTAAATCGCTTAAGTAATCAAGCTTTTCTTCTATGCCCCGGAAATTTTCATTAAACAGATCAACATATATCGAATAAATAATAGCATCTTTATACCATTCGGGTTCATGTGGTTCAACTTTAATCTCTGATTTTATAATTGATAATTCTTTAATGAATTCCTCAAGTTTATATGTCGATGCATTTGGATACAATTCTTTCCAGCAATCATGTAAAACCTTATCTTTATTCATATTTTTATAACACTGTTTTTGAGATACAAAATTACAATTTTTGTTTGAAATATTATACTCAAATTTTAATAATTGCATCTATTTTTTTTCAAAAGAAAACTTTGTTAAATCCCTGTATTTATTGCTTGTATATATTGACCCGAAAGCAATAAATAAATGTTGGTTTTTTTCAACAATTCTAAGATATTTAGAAATGAAAAAACAGTCTTTTTTGTTTACATTTGTCTTGATTTTAAATTATCTAAATTCTTTCAATGAAATCAAAAATAATAAAGTTGCAGGGTCTAAGCTCCGTTTCAACGGGACTTAGATTTTTTGTTTACATTTTTTTAGTCTTAATGATTTCTTGTTCCGAAAAAAATAAAAGAAAAACACTTGTTGGTGAAGAAATAAATTCCTGTTTTTCAGACTGGCCCAAACAAGTTGTGTGGTATCAGATTTTTCCTGATAGATTCTGCAATGGTGATACCGCTAACGATCCGAAATTGATTGATCAAAAAGGTTGCTGGCCACACGAATTAATCGAACCCTGGCAGGTTCACCCATGGAATTCCGATTGGTATGAACTCCAAGCTTATGAAAAAGAAAACGGTGAAGATCTTTGGTACAACATTAGCCGTCGTCGTTATGGTGGCGATATTCAGGGAATTATCAATAAACTGGATTATCTGAAAGACCTTGGAATTACAGCCCTCTATCTAAACCCGGTTTTTACGGCTCCATCACTTCACAAATATGATATTGCTTACTATCATCATATTGACCCGACTTTTGGACCGAATCCCGAGGAGGATAAAAAAATTATTGAAAATGAAATCCCCGATGATCCTTCAACTTGGAAATGGACTTCGGCTGATTCATTAGCTTTGAAATTGATCGAAGAAGTTCATAAACGTGGAATGAAAAT
>CAZBSL010000106.1:0-1258 GCA_964494265.1 uncultured Bacteroidales bacterium | reverse complement strand
GACTGGCGAAAACATGTGAAAAAAATAAATCCAGAAGCATATATTACAGCGGAAATTATTGACTCAACGCCAAAAATACTTCCGTATTTAAATGGAGATGAATTTGATGCTGTAATTAATTATAATTTCCAGTTTATCAGTAGCGAATATTTTATTAATAAAAACTTGAAAACATCTGATTTTGATTCCTTGCTTGAAAACTTAAGAAATGCTTTTTCTGAAAATGCAACTTTTGTATCACAAAACCTTCTCGGAAGTCATGATACCGATCGCCCAAGTTCAAGAATTTTAAATAAAGGCAAAGCAAATTTTCTTGTTTGGGAACCATATTTTAATGACTCTAAAGCAGGAAATCAGAATTATAAAACAGGAAAACCATCGGCTGAAGATTATGAAATTCTAAAATTAATGGTGGTTTTTCAAATGACTTATCCGGGAGCACCAATGATTTATTATGGAGATGAAATTGGAATGTGGGGTGCAAATGATCCATGTTGCCGCAAACCAATGATCTGGGAAGAAATTTGCTATGATGATGAAAAATATTTGCCAAATGGAGAGAAAAGAAAGAAGAATAATGAAGTCAAGGCAAACCTCAATTTGAAGAAGCATTATAAAAAATTGATTAATATTAGAAATTCAAATCTTGCTTTGCAATTAGGTGATTTTAAAACTCTAAAAACTAATAATAATAAAATTTATGCTTTCTCAAGGACTTATAAAGGTGAAACAATTTTTGTAGTTCTTAATAATGATAATCAAAAACAAAAGGTAGAATTAAATATTAATTCCAACAAACCGATTTTTGATATTTTAAATAATAGAAAAGTAAATAATTATAAAGGATCCATTTCGCTTGAGATTAAAGGAAATTGGGCTGCAATTTTAAAAGAAATATAAGGGATGAATAAAATTATAAAAGCTGAACAAGAATTTGAAAAGGGACTCAATTGTTGCCAATCCGTGTTATCTGTTTATTGTGAGCAATTTGGTTTGGATAGAAATACAGCTTTCCTGCTTTCCAGCGCCTTTGGGGGAGGAATAAATAAAACGGGTGAAATTTGTGGGGCTGTTTCCGGGGCATTGATGCTCATTGGCTTAAAACACGGAAGAATAATTGCAGACGATCAGGAAGCAATTGATAGAACTGAAAAACTGACCAATCATTTTTTAAAGGAATTCAAGAAAAGAAATAAATTCCTGAAATGTAAAGAACTTCTCGGTTACGATTTTTGTATTGAAAACGAAAAAGAATATA
>CAZBSL010000105.1:2614-10252 GCA_964494265.1 uncultured Bacteroidales bacterium | reverse complement strand
AAAAAAAAGGAAACTTGTAATAGTAGGTTTTAGTTAAATAAAAGGAAATAAAAAGAGCAATTCTTAGCAGAATTGCTCTTTTTATTTTTTTATCTCACCACTCAAACGAGACGTTTAAGTTTATTATCTTTCTTAAAACTTATTTCCTAAGAATTATATGCCCACTTTAAATAAATTGAGCCCCAGGTAAATCCACCTCCAAAAGCAGATAAAACCAGATTATCGCCTTTTTTCAATTGTTTTTCCCAATCGCACAAACAAAGAGGAATAGTGGCAGATGTTGTATTACCGTATTTTTGAATATTAACCATAACCTGTTCTCTTCTGATTCCCATTCTTCTTGCTGTAGCTTCAATTATTCTCAAGTTTGCCTGATGTGGTACAAGCCAGCTAATATCTTCGGATGATAAATTGTTGTTTTTCATTATTTCAACCGAAACATCAGCCATTTTTGTTACCGCAAATTTAAAAACAGGCTGGCCTTCCTGGTAAACAAAATGCTCTTTCGCATCAATCGATTCGTGCGAAGAAGGTTTCACCGAACCACCTGCCTTTTGATATAGATGAAATGCACCTGATCCGTCCGATCTTAAAATGGAGTCCAATATACCAACATCTTCAGTTGTAGGTTCTAATAACACGGCTGCAGCCGCATCTCCAAATAAAACACAAGTAGTTCTATCTGTATAATCAACTATCGAAGACATTTTATCGGCGCCAACTACTATCACTTTCTTATAAGTTCCAGTTTCAATAAATTTAGAAGCCGTAATCAAAGAATAAATAAAACTTGAACAAGCAGCATTAATATCATAGCTAAAAGCATTTTTTATGCCTACTTTATCAGAAATTATATTTGCTGTAGCAGGAAAATTATAATCAGCAGTAACTGTTCCACATATTAATAGTTCAACCTCATCAGGAGAAGTATTGCTTTTTTCTAACAGGCCTTTAACAGCCTTAGCTGCCATGTCGGAAACGCCTTTTCCTTCGCCTTTCAGAATACGCCTTTCTTTAATTCCTGTTCTTGTGGTTATCCAATCATCAGTGGTATCAACCATTTCGGCCAACTCATCATTTTTTAGAATATAGTCAGGAACATAACTATTAATGGAAGTTATTGCTGCATTAAATAACTTTTTCATCGAATTTGATTAAAATTAATTTATTCGCTTTCTGCCACTTCAATAGCTAACTTGCCTTTGTAAAATCCGCATTCGGAACACACTCTGTGATAAAGGATTGATGCACCACAATTTGAACAGACTATTGTTGTGGGAGCAGTTGCTTTGTAATGTGTTCTCCTTTTATCTCTTCTTTGTTTAGAAATTTTTCTCTTCGGATGAGCCATTTTATGTTATTTTATAATATTAATAATTTATTTTGTTTTTAATTTTTTCAATGCATCCCACCTGTGATCAGTACTTTCATTTTTCGACACGCTTTCAATAATCTTAATTATTTCAGGGTTACAAGTCGAATTTCCTTGTTTATCATCAGGATGCACACGCTTTACTGGTAATGATAAATTTATGTATTCGTAGATTAATTGACTTAAATCAATTTTATGTTCGGTAAACGGAATTATCAAAATTTCATCTGTTTCTTCAAAATCCTTATCTCCAAATTTAACAATCAATTGTTGGTTTGTTGAAATCGGAATATCGAAGGAATCAGAGCATCGATCGCAAATAATATTAACATTTCCTTTAATACTAAAGTTTAATATTAACATTGTTTCCTGCTTTTCGAGTAAAATATCTACGTTTACCTTTCCTTTTTTGATTTCAGAATAATCAAAATTCTCAAAGAACTTTTCATCAACATAGAATTCAAAATTATGATTTCCAATTGATAAACCCCCAAATTGAATAATATATTTCTTCAAAGCACTCAATATATTACATATTAATTTTTTGGGCTGCAAAAGTATAGATTTATCTTATGAATTACAAAACAAATTTTATTTAGATTTTGATAATATTGAAAAAAAAATGAATACTTTTATTGATTAATAAGAAATATGATCGTAATAATTAAAATACCATTCTTATGAAACGAATTTTTGCGGCCATCAAAATTATTCCATGTGAAAATTTTCTTCAGATATATTATCGTTTGAAAAATGCAATGAAAAATGATAAAATAAAATGGGTTCCTGAAGCAAATATTCATATCACATTGAAATTTTTCGGCGAAACAAATGAAAAAACAATTTATAATATTTGTGAAGTTTTGAAAGATGTTTCAAGTGATTTTAAAGCTTTTAATATTATATTTTCTAAAGTTGGGATATTTGGAAGCTCGTATAATCCAAGAGTAATTTGGTTTGGTATTGAGCCAAATAAAACCTTGCTGTCAATTGAAAAAGAACTGAATAATAAACTTGAGCAAATTGGAATTATAAACGATAGGCAAAATTTTGTTCCTCATCTTACGATTGCACGCATAAAAAGTATTTGGGATAAAAAATCATTTCAAAGAAAAATTGATGAATATAAAAACATTGAAATTCAAAATTTTCATGCAGACAAAATCATTTTGTTTGAAAGTATTTTAAAGGCTAAAGGCCCAAAATATGAAATTATTGAATCTTTCGATTTATAATAAAAAAAAATAAGGTAGCAAAAGCTACCTTATTTCTACGGCATATGTAGTCTGAAAATTCTATTGATGCTTTTTACCTACAAAATAGCTTATTACAAGACTCAATCCCCCAAATAAGGCTATCATTGAGAAATATGAAACTTCTTCGCCAAGATAAGTAGAAGCATCAATAATACTTCCAACTAAAATTCCTACACCTATTCCAATAAGGAACAAACCGTACTTCAATGCACTCGGAGAGGATCTTTCAATATTAAATATTGAAGGATCAGCACCTTTGTCAATCATCAGTTTTCTCTCATTTTTCCTGATAAATAAATAAATAACAGTTACTACTGAGCCAAAAACGATGAAAGTTGCAAAAATTGGTGTTAAATCCATGACTTCAAATTTTTAATTAACATTTTTTTTTCGCTCTTTTGACGCAACATTTTATTTGGGGTTACAACTATTGGGAAGTTTTGCCTCTGGATTATTGATAGAGCTCAGATTGAACAATACTGCCATTATCGGTAGGCTTATATTTTTGTCATTAATCGTAAAGATGATCCGTTTTCTGAAAGAATCTTTTAGGGTTTCATTTACAAGGAAGTAAACAGTATTGTTGAATTTTAAAAAATCAAATGCAATATTTTCTTATAGAATATTATTGATATTATTCAGCGGGATAGATTAAAATATCCGCTTCATGCATTTTTATTAAGTAACCTTGTCCGGGATTGCAATTTCCTATTCCATTTACCCAGTTAGGGCCTATTTTTCGAATTAATTGGCCTTGTGAATTTCTAATAAAATCCAGTTTATCAGTTAAAATATTTGCGAAAGCATCCAAAGCGTTCATTGAAATTTCCGGATAATAACTTATAAACTGAAAACCCATATCAATATTTATAGGACTTTGCGGATCAATAGGTGTTCCCTCAACAACAAATTCTTCTGAGGCTGCCATTTTAAACAAATATCCTTCTGCTGTATTCCAATCACCAATTCCATTTACCCAGTTAGGACCAATTTTTCTTAATACACTCCCATTAGAGCTTCTTACAAAGATAAGATTTTCATTCAGAATTTCAGCTAAAACAACCATCATATCCGGATCAGATTGTATAAGACTTGAAGAAACAAACTGAAATCCATTATTCAAGCTAATATTTTGTGTTGAAGTAGTTGCTGTATTACCACCGGCATGAACGCCTATTCCTGAAAGAATTTCTTCTGTTTCTGCATTTACAATATATACCACAATTTCACATTCGTCCATATTGTATTCGCCTGCTGAATTGTCGAATGAAAATGATTTTTGGATAAAGCTCCCTTGAGTTGTTGATTCAGTAATTTGATTGCCCCATTGCGCAGTGAATGATTCTCTGAAAACATGATGATGAACATAATTTGAGCTTCCACCTGATTGTTGGGCAACCATGCCACTTTCAGTAAAAAGCACATTAAGTGTGTTTAAATCCATCACATTTTCAGTATAATAAATTTCAACAAGAATAGTTAATTGTTTTGTTATTTCATCATAGGTGGTTGCAAGTCCTATGTTTACAGGAGATGCTTCGTTGAGAAACTCATTTGTAAAACCTTCCCAGGAGGCTCTTGATTGAATACGCTCACCTCCATAAATCCTTCTGTTTATATATGCGCTTGGCATAAAACGGGAAGACCCACAGTAAGGTATCATATAAAGTGAATCGGGATGATGTCTCCTAAAATCAGGATCTCCACTATAAGGAGTGGTGTAATTAGAATTGTGAGGATGAAATGCAACAGCCCACACCCTGCCAGGATTATTTTCAAGTATTTGTTGTGCAACTTGATGGCCTTGTGGGCAATTTGGACAACGAACGCCGGTAAATTCCTCAAGAATTACATTTTTATCTTGTGGATTAGTGCTAACATAGGTTTGTGAAAAAAGTGCCTGTATCGAAAATGCAGAAATTAAAACTGAAAGTAAGATTAAATTTTTCATAATATTAAAATATTAAATTTTTAACAAAAATAGAAAGTAATTATTATTTATGTTATAAAAATAGAAAAACAATCAAAAAAACCAGTTAATCATCAAATTTTAGTGTTGATAACAGTTATTTTCAACAAACAAGAAATTTATTTTATTTTTGATACTAATTAGTTGCCAATTTTTTTTCGTATCTTGTAACCCGATAATAATTTCTAACGTCTTAATGATTGATGAAATATAGAAAAGACATTTATTATGTTGAAAAAGTGTTACAGGGCGATACTTCCGCTTTTGCACACTTGATCAATAAACATAAAGAAATGGCATTTATTATTGCAAATAAAATTGTTCGTAACAAAGAAGACGCTGAGGAAATTGCTCAGGATTCATTTTTGAAAGCTTATCAAGCTATCGAAAAATTTAAAAAAGAAGCAAAATTCTCAACTTGGTTATATAGGATTGTGTACAACACAGCAATATCTAAAACAAGGAAAAAGAAATTTGAGTTTTCAGCTATTGAAGATCAAATAATAAATAATTATTCAATTGATGAAGTAGTTGAAAACGTAAATCATTTATCCGAAGAAGAACAGAAATTGCATATTGACAATGCAATTGAGAAATTACCGGAAAATGACAGTTTGTTGATTAACTTATTTTATTTAAACGAAAGCTCAATTGATGAAATTAGTCAGATAACCGGCCTGACAAATTCAAATGTAAAAGTAAAATTACATAGGATTAGAAAAAAATTATATGTAGAATTGCAAAATTCCTTTCAAACCGAATTGAATGTTGTATGAAATTATTAATTAAAGGGAAAAATGGAAAAAGATATAAACAACAGAGATGATTTTTTAAAAAATTTAATTCGAAAATCAACAAATGAAAAGCCTTCATTAGATTTTACTGAGAAAATTATGCAAAAAATTGAAACAGGAATTGAAACTGAAAATATTGAAGAATTTGAAAAATCTTATCAAAAATGGTGGTGGTTATTAGTTGTTATTTCAACAGTTACACTATTTTCTTTTTTAATAATGTTTGATTGGTCGTTTTTAAATTTTCAGATTGAAAAACCAAACCTTGATCAAATAAATACTATTATCCCGGGTATTCAAAAATTTTTTCAATCTGTGATGGGTTTATTTTCTGATTTAAAATTCTCATCAATATCAATAATAATTCTGGGAACCATAATGATGCTAGTTTTCATTGATAAATTTATTAAACGTTATTCTGTTGACAAGAAATATGTTTTTTAATTGTTGATCAGTTAATCTAAATTTAATTTCACTCTTCACTTAATTTGATTAATTTCCGGGTTTTATCTTAAATAATTTAACCATTCATCGGCTTGTAGGTTAATTTTAGCAAATGTTTTAAATGGATTTTTTAAAAACACCAATGGTTTTGGCATAGCAGCCATCATAATTGGTAAAGCACTGAATGATAGCGTAAGTGCAAGATATAAATTACGAAATCCTTTTTTAAACAAAAATGCTTTTATCAAAGGATTTCTCAATTCAACGCATAATGACGAAAATGTGATTATTATAAAAATCGCTCTCAAATTCATTTTTAAACCAATTATAAGTCCCTGAATATCAAAAATTCCTTCAGACAAATTGAAACCTTTCCAAAATATTGTCGCAATAACAATAATAATAATGAATTGCACCCAAAAAATTGGTTTTTTCAATCGTCGAAGCGAATCTTTATAATAAATTGAGCAAAATAATAAATAGGTAAATATCAATGGTAAAGAAATATATAAATAAACATAATTAATCAATATTAAGCCAAAAGGAATCATTATCAAATGCAAAATAAGTAGTGCTTTATTAAAAATCTGATCATCATTCAAATTGAAAACTTCAATATTTTTCTTTCTATTGATTTTAAAATCTTTTTTATCAGATTTTAGTTTTTTCGTTCTTTTTCCAATTGATAACCCGATCAATGCAGCTAAAACACCTATCAAAATATAGAAAACAATAATTATAATAACCAATGTCCAAAGGTTTGCATTTTCAATATTAATTTGCTTTGTGATGAAATAAAATAAGTTTTTGTAAATAATAACAATGTCGAATCCGTAAAGAATTAAAAGGCTAAAGACTTTATGAACTAAAGTGCTTAGTAAACCCAAGGCCCCTCCTAAACAAAATCCGGATAAATTAGCTCCGAGAACTGCTATCCCAAATTCTAACATCAGGGCCTCGAAAAATATTCCACTCATAGGGCCTAAAAGAACATAGCTTGGAGAAATTGATTTCATTAAAGCACAAATTAATCCGGCACGCCAAATTAATCCTCTTTGAGGCCACATCTGATAAAAAGCAATCAAAAGAATAATGCCCTGGCTTGTAAGCATTGTACCGGAAAAAGGAATCCTCAAATTGTGCATAAAACTCCCGATAATAATTTCTATTGAAGCCCAAAGTCCACCTGTTATTGAAGCTTTTAGCCAAATTGGGTTAAGTTCAATATTGTTTCTTTTTAACATTAAAATTATTATCAAATAAATCACACCAATTGAAAAAGGAGCAAAATTGGTGGCCTGCAAAGTTAAAACAAAAAATTTCTATGTTTTTCTTTTTTAAGCAATCATTTTTTCGGAGTTGATCTAAGTTGACAGGAACCGGCAAAGATTTAATATGTTTTGTACTTTTTATATCCATAAATAAAACAGGCTGTTATAATAAATATAACAGCCTGTTAATATGAATTTTAAATATTAAATATTCAACTAAGTGTTAGAACTTAACTTGTAGCTGAACCATAAACAAATCATTTGGTAAATCAACACCAATATAGTCATTTATTACATAATTTGCTTGTAACCTTGTCCAATCGTTAAAGAAATAATTCAATCCGACTGTATAAGTATTTTTCATCGTATTATATTCATCTGTATCTCGATCGTAGTTACCATATTTAAATACCGGTTGAAGATTCCATGGTGTATTATATAAAGCCATTACATAAAAACCGTTCTTTTTTATTGTTCCTTCAAATGGAGCAATAGAAGGGGCGCCACCTCAACCACCACCTTCGAGCTTAAA
>CAZBSL010000105.1:0-2514 GCA_964494265.1 uncultured Bacteroidales bacterium | reverse complement strand
GTTTCGCTAATTCCAAGATCACTTCCTCCCCAAATCATTACTCCAATATCACGAAAAGGGCTGGCCAATTCATCTACTACCATTGATCTATCAATTGTATGTAATGATTGGCATGGTGTTGATAATTCAAGTCCAAATGGACTTTTAAATTGCCCCACAGTAATATTTGCATAAGGAGCAAGTCTTTTCCAGGTAATAAAGGCATCTAAAAGATAAGGCCCATCGGTTTTGGGACTAAATTCAGCCATTACGTAATATGAAAAATCATAAGGAATATTTCCAGTAACTCCAATTCTTGCTCTATTAAAATAGAATGAATTTTCATACGCTCCGTTTGCTTCATCATATGTCCATTGCGGTTGAATATATCCAACCACATTAACACCTTCATCTGAAGAAGCTTCCATACATCCCTGAGCATTAATTGCAGCAGGCAAGATCAATAAAAGACCTAAAATAAAAAACAATGTTTTTTTCATACTTATTTTCTTTTAAAAATTTATTATTAATTAAATACTAAGGAACTAAAGGATAATCCATTATTTGAGTATTATTCCAATCATGACTTTCAAGGTTTGAATATATCAAACTATTGGCACCAAATTTCAAACTTTTTGCGTTATACCCGAGAACAGTTAAATAAGCTGTTATCAGAGAAGATGTTTGACCTGTCCAGCAGTAAGTTACTACATCTGCACCAGCATCAAGATTCAAATACTCACCATTTTCAAGCGTAAGAGGACTGATTCTGTATGCGTCTTTTATATTTCCATATTGTTCAACATCTGCTAATGCCCAATAATTGTTTGTAAAGTATCCGCTAGGATTATCAAGGACATCAACTCCTGAAACTCCTTTAAAACCACCTTCGAGAAGTTTTGCAACCTGCGCTTCTAAAACTTCAGCACCTCCGGCAGCTAAATCATAAAAAAGTGATGGAGCAGTATGAGTTGTGTTTTCTTTAATGTCATAAGGTAGCATCCAATTAGCATTTCCGAATGCTGCATCACCTATATTTGAATTCCATGAACCGGAAGTTTCTGCATTCCAGCTACACATTCCCCACATCATAACTTTTGCATTTGTATAGCCACTCAGACGAAGGGCAACAACGCCATGGCCGGCCGATTGCCCGGAATAACATACAACGATAATTGGTTTTCCGCCGGCATCCTGTGCAGCAACTAGAATTCCACCTAAAGTTGAGTTTACAGCCCATTCGATATGACCATCCTCATAATCACCAGGTTGGCGAATATCAATGATAAAATAATCATTTGAAGGATCAGCATCCATCATAGTGTTGTAAACATTCTCTGCTGTAGTAATCCAATCTGTTAGGATGTCATTTAAATCAAGATTTTGATTAATTAAGTAAGTTTTTAGTACTTCAAAACGATCTTCGGTCTGAGATTTTACTAATGGGTAATCATTTATTTGACTATCACTCCAATTATGAGCTTCAAGGTTTGAATATATTAAACTATTAACACCAAATTTTAAACTATAAGCATTATATCCGATTACATTCAAATAAGCTGTTATCATTGAAGATGTTTGTCCTGTCCAGCAGTAAGTTACTATATCTGCATTAGGATCAAGATTAAAATACTCATCATCTGCGAGTGTAAGAGGATTGATTCTGTATGCGTTGTTTATATTTCCATATTGTTCAACATCTGCTAATGCCCAATAATTATTTGTAAAATAACCTAAAGGATTGCCAAGAACCTCAGTTCCTAAAATACCTTTAAAGCCGCCTTCAAGAAGTTTTGCTATCTGAGCTTCTAAAACATCGGCACCTCCTGCTGTTGCATCATACATAAGTTGCGGAGCAGCATGTGTTGTGTTATCATTAATGTTATATGGGAACATCCAATTAGAGCTACCGATACCATCATCACCGGTATTTGAATTCCAGGATCCGGCTGTTTCGGCATTCCAGCTACACATTCCCCACATCATAACTTTTGCATTTGTATAGCCACTCATACGAAGAGCAACAACACCGTGTCCGGCTGATTGTCCTGAATAACATACAACAATAATTGGTTTTCCACCGGCATCCTGTGCTTTTTCCAGAATTCCACCTAAAGTTGAGTTTACAGCCCATTCGATGTGGCCTTCTTCGTAATCATCAACTGAACGAATATCAATGATAAAATAATCATTTGAAGGATCAGTATCCATCATTGTGTTGTAAACATTCTCTGCTGGTGTAATCCAGTCTGTTAGGATGTCATTTAAATCAAGATTTTGATTGGTTAAGTAATTTTTCAGTACTTCAAAACGATCTTTTTGCTCAGGTTGAGGTTCATCATTTTTTTTGTCGCTGCAACCCATAAAAAATAAGCTTAATACAAAGGCAAAAACCAATGTAAGTTTCATGATTTTCTTCATAAGAATAATTTTAATTTATATTTAATTAATTGAAATATCAACTTTAGCTCAACATATTTGTTAATAATTTAACAAAGCAAAAATATAATCTTATTCTTTGAATATTTTAAATTA
>CAZBSL010000104.1:5254-10280 GCA_964494265.1 uncultured Bacteroidales bacterium | reverse complement strand
CTTCATTAAGATTATCAACAGCTTCCTGCAAAGTATTACCAAAACTGGATACGTCTACATTCAGACATTGAGAAACATAGTATTTATCTTCTTTATATACTATATATTTTAGTGATTTCATTAGTTAAAAGTTTATACAAAGGTAAAAAAATATTTGAGGATAACTGTACACGAATTTATCGGATTATCAGGGATAATTTTGTCTTCGAATTACTCAGATAATTTTTTTCATCCCCGATACGCTTCGCTACGGAGCAGGCGAATTTAGCGGATTGAACGAATTATATTTATCTGTTAAATTTGTGTAATCTGTGGATAGTTTTTGTCTTTTTCCCCATGTAATTAGTGGACTATAAGATACTCTGATTATATTTATCTACTGTCTCCAGTATATAAGCTTTTATTTTAATCCATGAAACATCCTTTATCATTTCTATCTCAATGTCATTTTCTGCATCAGTAAAATATGTAAGACTTTTTAATACTAAATATTCAGAGCCATCAAAATATTTATTTCTATAAAACCCGAGCATTTCTTTTAGATTATATTTTTGCAATAAGAAATACAGGTCAATAAAATCTTTTCTGCTTCCTCTGCCGGTAATTGCTGCAAGTTTCATAGCAGCAATATCTTCAATACCGGCTAATCTAATTCCACCCAAAAGCAATTGGTTTTGTAACCATGGATAGGAATAATTCACAAAATCAACCTTTACATCATCAATACTAAAAATGTTTATATTTTTTGACCTTTTCAGAGTAATTGTATTGTTAAAGTTAGCAAAAACTTTGGCAGTATTAACATTATCAAAATCAATGTCTCCAAAAAGATCTAAGTCAATTGACTTCCTATGGCCTATTTGTAAAGCGAGAGCAGTACCTCCCACTAACCTCATGTTTACAAAATCATCGAAACACAATAGTTTCTTTAAAAGTTCCAGTGTTGGTGAGTCGATTGTTGATAAGTGAAACATCTAAATGCTTTTATGGGTGTTTTTGACAGAAAAGAAATAAATGAAAGTGCTTTTTTGTCAAGCTCTCTGAATGATTTAGATACTTCGGCAATTTGTTCAATACCATAATATTTTTGAATTATGTCCCAATCATTTATCAATCCATATTCTAAAACCTGTTTAACGATATATGCTTTATGCTTTTCAAAATCAAGATTTTTACGATTAACATCCCAAAAAAGATGTTTTGAAAAATATTGTATTTGAGGTTTATCTACGGATTTCACAGATCATTCTTTTTATCATCGAATTACACGGATTAAACGAATTAAATTAGTGTAATTAGCGCAATTAGATGATCATTTATTTGTTTTTCAGGAAATTATTTTGTCATCCCCGATACATTCATTCCCCTGTTAAATATTGCTTCGCATTTTACAGTTTAGACTTTACTACGGGGTGAGCGAATTTAAAGAATTAAAAAAATAAGGTTATTCGCTTGTTCAAAAGCGTAGTATTTAAGGTTAAATTAGTTTAATTAAATTAAAAGCCGTTTATGAATTACACCTTTTAGCGTTACGCCTTTTGGTGTAATTATAAGTTACTGCTTATAAAATATTTAAAGATTGGATCGGAAAATTCGTAATGATTGTTTGTCTGTTCCACTATTCCATCTTCAATGAAAACATCAAGAGCTTTTTGTGTGTTGGAAACAGCACCGAGATTGTAACTTAAAGTTGCTTGTCTGGAAAAAAGCCCTGTCAATTGGTTACTTATTGCATATAATATTTTTTTTCGATTGACGGTTTGCTTGTTAATTAATTCCCAATAATAGTCTGATTTTAATTGTATAATATTCCCGACAGTCTCATCGACATCAAAAGTTGATATTTCGGTTTTTTCGTTAAGAATTGCTGATTGCCAAATTTCGTAAGCTACAAATTGTATATAGTATGGTATATTTTAACAACTTTTAAAAGGTATTCGGCAACAGCTATTTAAATATTAACTCCATTTTTTTTGTAAAACTGCACCCTGAATTCACGGATTTTATTAGCAAGAATTTTTTCATTTGTTAACCAAAGGATGTCAATATCGCCTCCTTTTGCATTCTTATCCGCTCTTGATCCAAACAATATGACTTTTGATTCGTGCTCGATTTCAAGTAGGAAATCATCAATAAATATTTTTATATCTTCGGCTAAACGCATAAATAGCAGTCGTTGTTTTTACCCCTAAAAAGTTAATTGTTTTTGCGTTATGCACAGCTTCGCCCCCTCAGTCCCACTATTTTTAAATTGAGTAAAAAAATTACTCAAAATTATAAAATTTTATTATTCGTCAAAATAATTTATTGTAAAATATTTGTTAATTCCCAAAACAGAAATTATTTCTTTAGTTGATAAGTGCAAAGGTAATAAAATTACAGATTTACAAATGAAATTTCATGTGAGTTTTTGTTCACAACTTTTTAAAAATCGATTACAAAGTCTTTTTCTGTTGATAATCGCATTATAAATTATGTAGAAAAACCTCTTTTTTATTTAATAATCTCATAATTTTATTAATATTTTTGGTGTTTTCCTCAGGCTTTAATATAATTTCTGCATTTTGAGGCTCTTCGTAAACTTCGTCAACCCCAGGCATATATTTAATTTTTCCTTCATCTGCCATTTTATACAATGAATATTTGTCATTTTTTCTGGCAAAATCAATATTAGTTTTTAAATACAATAAAACGAATTTGTTTCTTCCAATAATTTCAGCAATCTGGTTGCGAATAATTTCATGTGGGGAAATAAATGAGCAAATAGTAATTATTCCCTGATCGTTAAGTATTTTGCACATATGTGCAACACGTCTCAGGTGCTCAGCCCTATCAGCCGGTGAAAAATCAAGTTCACGATTTAAACCGCTGCGAACTGATTTACCATCAAGAAGAATTGAAGTTGCACCAAGGTCAAATAATCTTTTTTCGAGAGTATATGCTAATTCATTTTTTCCGCTTCCATGCAAACCGCTCAACCATATTGTAACACCTTTTTGTTTCAGGCGGTTTTGTCGTTCAATTTCGGATATTAAAGATTCACCCCTGACAATTTTTTCGCTTTCTTGCAGAGTAATTCTTGAGAAATGTTCTGATGAAACTTTATCGAGTATCATTCCTACAGCAACAGTATTATTGGTTACCGGATCAATTAAAATAAAACTACCTGTATTGTGATTTTTTTTGTATGGGTCAAAAAACAAAGGTTTCACGGTTGTAATAACTACTCTGCCAATATTATTAAGTTCGAAACCTTCTGTATTATATTCTTCTAAAGTGTTTACGTCAATTTTATAACGAATTTTATCAATTCGTGCTTTAGTATTATTAGTGGTATGTTTGATGTAAAACTGTGTATATTTATCCATCGAATTTTCATCCATCCAGACCAACATTGCTTCAAAATGTCTTTCTATTCTCGGGACATTATTTGGATGAACCAACATTTCTCCTCTTGAAACATCAATTTCTTTATCTAATGTAATCGAAACAGCTTGAGGAGGAAAGGCATACTCAAGCTCTCCGTCGTAAGTGTCAATACTTTTAATTTTGGCTTTTTGCTTTGAGGGCAAAACCATTACTTCATCTCCTTTTTGTATAATTCCGGATGAAATTCTTGCTGCAAAACCCCGATATTTTAAATCGGGCCTTGTAACATATTGGACAGGGTAACGCAGATCTTCAAAGTTTCTATCGGAGCTAACATGAATTGTTTCAAGAAATTCCAATAAGCTTTTCCCATGATACCAAGGCATTTTGTCGGAGATATCAACAACATTATCACCTTTTAAAGCAGAAACAGGAATAAAAGTAATATCCGGAATATCAAGTTGGGTTGTAAATTCTCTGTAATCATCACAAATTTCATCATAGATTTCTTTCTTAAAATCTACAAGATCCATTTTATTAACAGCTAAGACGATGTGTTTTATCCCAAGCAGAGAAACAATATATGTATGTCTTTTTGTTTGTGTAATTACGCCTTTTCGTGCATCGGCCAATAAAATTGCAAGATTAGCGGTTGAGCCTCCGGTAATCATATTGCGTGTATATTGCTCATGTCCGGGTGTGTCAGCTATAATAAATTTACGTTTATTAGTAGAGAAATATCTGTATGCTACATCTATTGTAATTCCTTGCTCACGCTCAGCTTTTAAACCATCAAGTAATAAAGCATAATCAATTTCTTCTCCGGCATGGCCTTCTCTTTTTGAGTCACGCTCAAGAGCATCCAACTGATCTTCGTATAATTTCTTACTATCAAAAAGTAATCTTCCAATAAGCGTACTTTTCCCATCATCAACAGAACCTGCTGTTAATAGCCTTAATAAGTCCTTTTTTTGATCCTGATTGAGGAACTCTTTAATATCCATGGTTTAAATAATGTAATCTGTTGTGATTTGCTGAAGGATAATTTTATAGTAATTAGTTGTAATTTGCTGTGCGTAATTAATTGTAATTTGTTGTAATTTATTTTGAGTTATTATTGGGGACCAATTGTTTTTATATAATTATTTATTTTAATTCCTGTGGTTTCTATCTTGTTTATTAAATCACAGAAAACATCCTCAGCGATTAATTTTCGGTTTTTAGCCTTTGTTAACCATGTTTTTGTCTCAAATAAAGAGCCTCTTGAATAATAACTAAAGTTTTTTCTTTCTTTATAATGATAACGTCCTAATCCTTCACTTAGGTTAGCTGCAATAGAATCACAGGCTTTAACAAACTGTTTTCCTACTGTATCTTTGTCAAAGTAATCCCATTTCTTAACTTCTGAATAAACTAATTCACCCAATTCCATTGCAAGATTATAAACTTTAAAATCTTCTAATTTCATGGTTAATATTTTTTAATGATTAGTGAATTATGTTGTAATTGATGGTGATTGGTTGTAATTACAATAAATTACGCATTAGTAAATTACTATTAAATTACGCTTTAGCTAATTGCCATCAAAAATACCCTTCCCTCTTCTTCTGTTCCATGCTTGCTTCCTGATCGAAGTCAATAACTCTTGTTGTTCTTT
>CAZBSL010000104.1:3877-5154 GCA_964494265.1 uncultured Bacteroidales bacterium | reverse complement strand
TTCTTCTGTTCCATGCTTGCTTCCTGATCGAAGTCAATAACTCTTGTTGTTCTTTCTGATTTAGTTGTAGTCATCATTTCTTCAACAACTTTTTCAATTGTATCTGCCTCGGATTCAATTGCTCCGGTTAAAGGGTAGCAACCAAGCGTACGAAACCTTACCATTTTCATTTTTGCCTTTTCATTTACTTCTTTTGGCATACGTTCGTCATCAACAAGAATCAAAGCATTATTAAACTCAACAACCGGGCGTTTTTTAGCAAAGTAAAGCGGAACAATTGGAATTTTTTCCAAGCGAATATATTGCCAAATATCCAATTCTGTCCAATTACTTAACGGAAATACCCTTATCGACTCACCTTTATGAACTTTTGCATTATAAATATTCCAAAGTTCGGGGCGTTGATTTTTAGGATCCCATTGATGATATCTGTCTCGGAATGAATATACTCTTTCTTTTGCTCTTGATTTTTCTTCATCTCTGCGTGCACCTCCAAAGGCAGCATCGAATCCGTATTTTGTAAGTCCCTCCAACAAAGCTTGAGTTTTCATTATATCAGTATGGACTTTACTTCCATGCGAAAATGGCCCAACTCCTTCTTCAAAAGCTTTTTTGTTGTAATGAACTATAAGATTCCACTTTTTCTCCTTAGCATATTTATCTCGAAACTCGACCATTTCTTTAAATTTCCACTTTGAGTCAATATGCATAAGAGGAAATGGAACTTTACCCGGATAAAAAGCCTTTTCGGCAAGCCTAAGCATTACAGATGAGTCCTTTCCGATAGAATATAACATCACCGGATTTTCAAACTCAGCTGCTACTTCACGGATAATGTGAATTGATTCCGCTTCGAGTTCTCGAAGATTATTAAGTGTGCATTTTTGATACATTTTTAATTATTTTCTTTTTTTGTGTTTTTTGTAACACCCTGATCAAAAACCTGAATTTCCGAAAAACCGAAATAGCTTTAATAGCAATATCTTTAACGATTTTTTCGTAAATTTCAGTTCTTTGTTAATATATACTAATTGGTTCTATTTAAATTTATTAAAATACCATTCACAAGCTATTTCGAATCCTTTTTTAGCATCATATTTTGGATCATAACCAAGAATTGTTTTTGCTTTAAGAATACTTGCTTGAGAATGTGGAATATCGCCCGCCCTTATAGGCCCAAAAACGGCTTGTGTTTTTCCTATTTCATTATCGTGTTTTGCCAAATTATCGCGTAAAGCTTCAAAAAGCTGAATTAAATTTGTATTTCCACCGAATGC
>CAZBSL010000104.1:1459-3777 GCA_964494265.1 uncultured Bacteroidales bacterium | reverse complement strand
ATTTAAAGTCTTCCGTCAACCATTTCTTTGGGTAAAACTCCTTTCACATCAAAAATAATTGTACCAGACTTCTTATAATTTCTTATATCAATATTCTTAAACTCATCATGTGCAACAGCAAGAATTATTGCTCCATATTCATCCTTTTCAGGATAAGAATTTAAAATTTTTATATCATACTCTTCTTTAACCTCTTTTTCAGATGCCCACGGATCAAAAACATCAACAAGAATTCCAAAGCTTTTAAGCTCATTATAAATATCTATTGCTCTTGTATTACGAATGTCGGGACAGTTTTCCTTAAAAGTTATTCCAAGCATCAAAACTTTATTGTCTTTAACAGGTAAACCGGATTTAAGCATTAATTTAACAACTTCTCCGGCAACATAAGAACCCATGGAATCATTAAGGCGTCTTCCTGCAAGTATTATTTCGGGATGATAACCTATTTCCTGAGCTTTTTGAGCAAGGTAAAAAGGGTCAACTCCAATGCAATGGCCACCAACCAAACCCGGCCTGAAAGGGAGAAAATTCCATTTTGTTCCGGCAGCTTCCAAAACATCAAGAGTGTCAATATTCATTAAATTAAAGATCTTGGAAAGTTCGTTAACAAATGCAATGTTAATATCTCGTTGTGAATTTTCAATAACTTTTGCCGATTCAGCTACTTTTATGTTTGGTGCCAGATGTGTTCCGGCCGTAATTATTTCTTTATATAAATTATCAACTTCTACACCGGTTTCATGTGTTGAACCAGAAGTAACTTTTTTTATTGCAGTTAAAGTATGAACTTTGTCGCCCGGATTAATTCGTTCGGGTGAGTAACCAACAAAAAAATCTTTATTAAATTTTAGGTTAGAAATTTTTTCCAGAATAGGAACGCAATCTTCTTCGGTAGCTCCCGGATAAACAGTTGATTCGTAAATTACAATATCATTTTGTTTTAAAATTTTACCAACGGTTTCAGATGCTTTTATTAAAGGCGTTAAATCAGGCCTATTGTTTTTATCAGTCGGAGTGGGTACTGCAATAATAAAAATTTCAGCTTGTTTTAGATCTTCAATATTAGTAGTGTATGATAGATGCTTTGCTTCTTTTAAATCTTTTTCAGTTGTTTCCAAAGTTGAATCATGCCCACTTTCCAACTCAGCAACTCTTTCGGTTTTAATCTCAAAACCTATTACTTTTCTTTTTTTCCCAAATTCAACAGCAAGTGGTAATCCTACATAACCTAAACCAATTATTGCTATTATTTTTTTATTATTCATTTAGTTTCTTGATTTTTTAATTTCTATTTTTCAGCAAAGGATGATATTCACCTCTAATACCGATCGGTTTCATGTTTCGTATTGCATGAACAATTTGAATACTTGCATTAGCATGCTCCAAGCCAAATCCATTTCCTGAAAGAATATTCTTGTAGCTCATTGTATGTAAATCGCTAAACCCCCCACTAAATTCTATTTCCTCTCCATCAATTTCTATTGATCGAAAAGTTCTTTGTCCTTTTTCTTTTATTTTTTTTGGTAGGTTGTCCGAATTTATACTTAAAAACCATCTTATTCTTGCTTTTTCTAACTGAAGAAAACCGGCTGCTAAATCTTTCTGATAAATATGAACATCATTAATTATCGGGTTACCAAAAATCCAGCTTAACATATCAAAGAAATGAACCCCGATATTAGTTGCAATGCTACCGGATTTTTCAACATCTCCCTTCCATGAAATATAATACCAGTTTCCACGACTAGTAATATACGTTAAATCAACATTATATATCTTATCATCAGGCCCGTTTTCTATCTTCTCTTTTAATTCAATTATTGAAGGATGTAATCTTAATTGGAGAATATTATAAATCTTTTTTCCAAATTCTCTTTCTATCTCTCCAAGAGCTTCTACATTCCATGGATTAAGCACTAAAGGTTTTTCACAAATTGCATGGGCATCGTTACGTAATGCCATACGGATATGAGCATCATGTAAATAATTTGGCGAGCAAATACTAACATAATCAATCTTCTTTTCGCTTCGCCGTCTTAACTTATCAAGATGTCTGTCAAACCTTTCTGGTTCCGTAAAAAAATCTGCATTAGGAAAATAGGAATCTATTATTCCAACACTATCATTTTTATCAAGTGCTGCAATTAACTCATTGCCTGTTTCTTTTATTGCTTTCATATGTCGTGGTGCAATATAACCAGCTGCACCTATGAGTCCAAATTTGATTTGTTCTACTGACATAATTAAATAATTAAAATTAATTTTGTTTTATTCATTACACAGCTTCGCCATGTCACTCACAGTGAATATTGTAA
>CAZBSL010000104.1:0-1359 GCA_964494265.1 uncultured Bacteroidales bacterium | reverse complement strand
ACCGAAAACATTCAATATTTTTTCTCTTTCTCTTTCTCTTGTATAAATAAAAATGTATGAACTAAATAAAGGAATTTCAACTTTCTTTTTCCTATCACTCCATTGTCGAATAACTTTTTGTAGTGGTAGAAATGTTTCAAAACCCTCCTCAATCAGTCTTTCATTGACCCGTTTTTCTGCCCTGGGTCTTGTATAAATCACTAACCATTTTTTAATATTATTCGAAATTATCTGCATAATTTAATAATTAATGTTTACTCTTTCCATAATAATAAAGCAGGTATTCCTTCATCTTTAATATTGGATTTCTCTAATTCTTTGTTATTATAAATTTCAAAATGAATGCTTCTCTTTATTAATATTTCTGCTTTTCTAATTAGGCTTACTAAATATTCTCTTTTTATTTTATCTCCAACAAAAACGATATCTATTCTCTTATTGTCAATCCCACGAGCAAAATCTCCAACCACATAACAACATTTTAGTTTCCCCAATTTTTCAATAACGGTTTCAATAATTTTATCAAATCCAATCTGTTGGATAATAAGATTATGTATTGTAGGAAATAATGGGTGATTGGTATTAGCTTGAAAATATTTTCTATTACCAATATTTTTTGATTTCAATAATCCGGCTTGTTCAAATCTGTTTAACTCAACTCGTATTGAGTTTGAAGAATTGCCAAATTCATTCTCCAAATTTCTTAAATAGGAGCTTGAATTACTGTTTAAGAAAAATTTAAGCAGTAGTTTTAACCTTGTTTTTGATGTTATTAAAGTCTCAAGCATAATTTTAATTGAGTTACAAAATTACTCAATTTTTTAATATTATACAAGAACATTTATGATTTGCTAAAAATTCTTTTTAATATTGGTTTTTTTTCTTTTTCTTTATCATCAGAATAATAACCGTAACCGTATCCGTAACCGTAACCGTATCCGTATCCATAACCGTAACCGTAACCATATCCGTAACCATATCCGTAACCATAGCCATAACCATAAGTATTTCCTGATAATTTCACATCATTTATTAAGATGCTTATATTGGGAATGTTTCTTTTTTCAACATCAGCAATTATTGATTCGAATATTTTTTTATTAGTATAGTTTTGACGAACTACAAAAATATTTGCATCAGAGTACTTCATTAGCAAAAAGGCATCAGTTACTAAACCAACAGGTGGAGTATCAATTATTATAAAATCATAAGTTTCGTGAAGTTTTTTAAACAATTCATCTGTTTTTTCAGAGGCAATTAACTCTGAAGGATTAGGCGGAACAGGCCCGGCCATTATAATGTCCAAGTTTTCAACAAAAGATTTTTGAATTATGTTTTCAAACTTACTTTTGTTAATTA
>CAZBSL010000103.1:0-10295 GCA_964494265.1 uncultured Bacteroidales bacterium | reverse complement strand
ACAAACTTCATAATTTTATTCGGTATCGAAATATTCTTTTTTGAAACAACTTCGTAGTCCTTAATTTCAATAAGTGTTGCGGAAGGAGCTACCAAAGCAATTTTGTTAATTTCCTCTATTTCAAAGTATTTATCACTTACTTTTACGATACCTTTTTTACCGAACTTTTTACTTTCCAAGTTAATACCAACTGTAATTTGGCTTCCGATATTTTTCAGGTTCAGCATTTTAACAACCTGAAAAACATTCTCGGATGGAATATGATCAATCACGGTTCCGTTTTCGATAGCTGAGACTTTTAATTCTTTTCTCGGGATATTCTTCATTTTATTTTACTCCTAAAATTGTAGTTAATAATGCTTGTCGAACAAATACTCCATTTTGTGCCTGTTGGAAATAATATGCTTTCGGATTGCTGTCAACATCCTCTGTAATTTCGTTTACTCTTGGTAGCGGATGCAAAATTTTCAGATTATCTTTTGAATCATTAAGCATATCGTTTTTCAGGATGTATGAATTCTTAACTTTTTCGTATTCCATAGGATCGGAAAAACGTTCTCTCTGAATTCTGGTCATATACAAAATATCGACCTTAGAGATTACTTCACTTAGGTCAGTATATTGATGATAAGTTAAATTTCTTTTTTTTATATGGTTTTTAATATAACTTGGAAGTTTTAGTTCGATAGGCGAAACGAGATGAAAAGTTGTGTTGAAGCTACATAAGGCAATTACGAGTGAGTGAACTGTCCGTCCGAATTTCAAATCACCTACAAATGCAACTTCCTTATTTTCAAGCGAACCTTGTGTTTTACGAATCGAATACAGATCAAGAAGAGTTTGAGTTGGGTGTTGATTTGAACCGTCACCGGCATTAATTATCGGAACCGGCGAAACTTCACTTGCATATTTTGCACTTCCTTCGCGCGGATGCCTCATCACAATAATATCGGAATACTTACTGACCGTCAATATTGTGTCTTTCAATGATTCTCCTTTTTTTACACTCGTGGAAGCAGAATCCGTAAACCCAATAACTTTTGCACCTAAACGTGAAGCCGCACTTTCAAAGCTCAGCCTTGTACGGGTTGAGGGTTCGAAAAATAAAGTGGCAACCACAAAATCTTCGAGAATTTTTTGAGTAGTTTTTACTTCGAATTCTTCGGCAAGGTCCAGGATTTTTTGATATTGCTCTTTAGTGTAATCGTTGATAGAAACTAAACTTTTATTTTTCATAATTATACGAATGAGTTTATGATAATATTTTCAAATTTAATCATTTTCTGAATTTTCTTTCTTTCCGTTTATACTTAAAATAGAAAGTTTACCAAAGCCTTTATTCAGTTCGTTATAAAAATCATAGAAGGCGCCCATGATTATTAATTCCTCATTTTTAATTTTTTCAGAATATTTATTTAATGCAATATTCACCTGATAATCTATATTTTTCAATGAATTTAACATAAGCCGCTCATTAAAATCACCCGAATTATTATCTAAATTCAAATTTGCATTTTTAAGAAAATCAAGCTCATGTTTAATGCTTTTCGGTTCTGCGTCATAACCTTGCATAAAAGCTTTTATGGCCCCACAATCCGAATGCCCGAGGATTAAAAAAACAGGGGTTTTTAGATGCATAACTCCATAATCAACCGAACCCTCGGATGATAGAATTTGATTACCGATATTTTCAATAGTAAAAATTTTATTTATTGAATCGGGTAAAATGGCATTAGTTTGTACCCTTGAATCAGAGCAGGTCAGTAAAGTAATAAAAGGATTTTGTGATTTGGAATGAGACAGAAAATAATCGGGATGATTTTTAGAAATGAATTCCTCGTTTCCCTCAATTATTTGCCTGATGATTTCGTCATGTAATGACTTAGTATTTTTCATTGAAATCAAAATTAAAAAAAAACCAAAAAAAAGGCGACTAAAAAGCCGCCCTTTTGATATTATTTACAACAACAACATCCGCCTTTATAAAGACCATTTTTTTCAAGAAATTCACAAAGAACTTCATCTAAGTTCGGATTTCCGATTTCCTGCAGATCATAATAAACCCTTGTATTAGGTTTATCAATTTTAATAATTCGGTTAAGATCAATCGGTGTACCAATAACAACTGCATCGCATTCAGTATTGTTAATAGTAGTTTCAAGATCTTTCAATTGTTGTTCGCCATAACCCATAGCCGGTAATAAAGTCCCGATGTTTGGATAAATTTTGAAAGTTTCGCTGAGTTTACCAACAGTAAACGGGCGTGGATCAACTAATTCGGCAGCACCGAATTTCTTTGCGGCAACAGTTCCTGCACCAAGTTTCATTTCGCCATGAGTCAAAGTAGGTCCATCTTCAACAACCAATACTTTTTTGCCATTGATCAATGAAGGATCGTCAACAGAGATTGGTGAAGCACCATCAATAACAATAGCTTTAGGATTTACTTTTTCGATGTTTTCACGAACGGTTTGAATTCCTTCGGGAGAAGCAGTATCCATTTTGTTGATAACTACTACATCAGCGAGACGTAAATTTACTTCACCTGGATAATAATTCAATTCGGCACCGGGGCGGTGAGGATCGGCAACTGTAATTGTAAGGTCTGGTTTGTAGAATGAAAAATCATTATTTCCACCGTCCCAAATAATCACATCACATCCATCTGGATCATTTTCAGCTGCTCTAACGATAGCTTCATAATCGACACCTGAATAAATAATATTACCACGAACTACGTGAGGTTCGTATTCTTCCATTTCCTCAACAGTACATTTGTGTTTTTTCAGGTCTTCGACAGTAGCAAAACGTTGAACTTTTTGTTCTACAAGGTCACCATAGGGCATCGGATGACGAATGGCGATAACTTTCAAACCCTGTTCCATCAGATACTCAATAACCTTTCTTGATGTTTGGCTTTTTCCGCAACCTGTTCGTGTCGCAACAACGGCAATAACAGGTTTTGTACTTTTTACCATAGTTTCTTCCGGCCCTAATAAAATAAAATTCGCACCGGCAGCATTAACAATAGCGCTCATCGACATTACTTTTCTATAAGTAACATCGCTATAAGCAAATACGCAATCGTCTGCTTTTAATTCATGAATTAATTTAGGGAGATCTTCTTCTGCGTAAATTGGGATACCATCCGGGTACAAATCACCTGCTAATTCAGTAGGATATTTTCTTCCGTCGATATCGGGAATCTGTGCAGCTGTAAAAGCTACAACATCATAATTCTCATTCCCACGATAATAAGTGTTAAAGTTGTGGAAATCTCTTCCGGCAGCACCAATAATAATTACTTTTTTTTTCATTATCAGTTCCCTTTTGTTTGATTTATAATTAATATTTTAAAATTTTGGCAAATGTACAATTATTGTTTTGAAAAAGATGAATATTTTTGATAAATTTCCTTGCCTATCAACCAAAATTAATTTTGGCTGTTCTAAAGTAATGTAAGCGGAGTATTTTTAAAAATACTACTTTTGCATTTCCAAAATTAATTATTTGTGAAAGATATTTTAAAGGAATTAAACGAAGTTCAAAAACAGGCTGTTACTCAAGTTGAAGGCCCTGTAATGGTTATTGCCGGTGCGGGCTCGGGAAAAACACGTGTATTAACTTACAGGATTGCACATTTATTAAGCCTTGGAATTGATCCTTTTAATATTCTTGCTTTGACTTTTACGAACAAGGCAGCCCGCGAAATGAAAACAAGGGTTTTTTCCTTGATAGAAAATACCGAAGCAAGAAATGTTTGGATGGGTACTTTTCATTCAATTTTTGCAAGAATTTTACGAGTGGAAGGCCATTTGCTCGGTTATCCTTCCAATTTTACAATTTATGATATGGATGACTCGAAACGATTGATAAAAGCAATAATAAAAGAGCAAAACCTTGATGATAAAATCTATCCTCCAAATCATGTTCTTAGCCGCATATCAAACGCAAAAACCAATTTGATATCTGCAAAAGAATATAGCGAAAATCTTGAGATTAAAGATGCCGATAGCATGGCTAACAAACCCAAAATCGGGATTTTATACTCAATTTATTCAAACCGGTGTAAAAAAGCAGATGCGATGGATTTCGATGACTTGTTATTTAACACCAATGTTTTACTTCGCGATTTCCCGAACATTTTATTTAAATATCAGCAAAAATTCAAATATATCCTTGTCGATGAGTACCAGGATACAAATTTTGCACAATATTTAATAACTAAAAAGTTAGCTGCAAATGATGAAAATATTTGCGTTGTAGGCGATGATGCACAAAGTATTTATGCTTTTAGGGGAGCCAATATTCAAAATATCTTGGATTTCAAAAAGGATTATCCCGATCTGAAAACCTTTAAATTAGAACGAAATTACCGTTCAACACAAACCATAGTTAAAGCTGCAAACGGAGTGATCTTTAATAATAAAGATCAAATTTTTAAAGAAATATGGACAAGCAACGAGGACGGACAAAAAATTCCGCTTCTTACAGCTTCAACCGATAATGAAGAGGGGCATTTAGTTGCAAATTCTATTTTTGAAAACAAAATGAATTATCAATTAAATAACAGTTCATTTGCTATTTTATATCGAACCAATGCTCAATCAAGATCAATTGAAGAGGCACTGAGAAAAAAAGATATTACCTACAGGATATTCGGTGGATTATCATTTTATAAACGTAAGGAAATCAAAGACCTCTTAGCATATTTTCGACTGGTTATAAACAATAAGGACGAAGAAGCTTTGGTTAGAATAATAAACTACCCTGCACGTGGAATCGGGAAAACGAGTCTCGAAAAAATTATTGTGGCTGCCGATAAAATGCAAAAAAGTTTATGGGAAATAATTAATGAGACGTCTGTGTTGGGAGGTTTGAGAATTAATACAGGCTCACTCAATAAAATTTCGGTTTTTGTAACTATGATAAAAAGTTATTCGGCCCAAATAAAATCGAAAAATGCTTATGAACTTGCCAAATTAATCGCTTCCTCATCAGGAATATTAAGAGAACTTTATAACGATAAAACCCCCGAAGGAGTCAGTCGTTACGAAAATATCGAAGAGCTGTTAAATGCTATTAAAGATTTTTCGGAAAAGGAGCCTGAAATTACAGATGAAACAAGAGAAACCGGAGAACTTTCAGTTCGCACCCTCGATGAATTTATGCAGGATATTGCTCTGTTAACTGACTCCGATACAAATAATAAAGAACTCACCGATTATGTTTCATTAATGACAATTCATTCGGCAAAAGGCCTTGAATTTCCTTATGTTTATATTGTCGGCTTGGAAGAGAATCTTTTTCCTTCAATACAATCTCTTAATTCAAGAGCCGATCTTGAGGAGGAACGCCGCTTGTTTTACGTTGCCTTGACAAGAGCTGAAAAACATTTAACAATTTCATATTGCGAAAGTCGTTATCGATGGGGAAATTTGATTTTCTGCGAACCAAGCAGATTTATTGAGGAAATTAAATCAGAATATTTAGATTCGCCTGTCGGAAAAGCTTTCTTAAAAACAGAAAGCAATTTAGAGAAAAAGTCAAGTGCTTCAGCGTGGAAGAATAATCAGGGAATACAAAAAAACAACTTGAAAAAAATTAGTAACATTACAAACAGCAGCGGAGTTACTTCAAGCGAAACAGAACTATTCCAAACAGGTATGGATGTTGAACATAAACGTTTTGGTAAAGGAAAAATTGTAAATATTGAAGGAACCGGAAGTAATAAAAAAGCTACGGTTTTCTTTCAAACTGTCGGACAAAAGCAATTATTATTAAAATTTGCGAAACTTAAAATACTTAATTAAAATATTTTGTTATTTTTGCATTATAAAAAAAATATGGAATAGAATTATTTCCTCTTTTTTCATATTAAGGATTGAGAATAAAATGATTTAAATAAATCTCGTATAACAAAATAATATTTTATAAAATATTTAAAAACTTAAAAAGAATAAGAAAAATAATAATACTGAATTTAGTATCTTTAAGGCCGAATAAACTATAAAACTATTCAATAAATATGACGAATATGGAATACAACACAACCCGATTAAAGCTTCATATTCCTGAATATGGAAGAAATGTTCAGAAAATGATTGAAAAAGCTATTGATATTGAAGATAAAGAAAAAAGAACAGAAACAGCTTACTATATAATCGAAATAATGAGCCGCATTAACCCAGGTTTAAAAGAATACAGCGACTTTCGTCATAAACTTTGGGATCATTTATATATAATTTCTGATTTTAAACTTGATGTTAACGGCGAATATCCGCCACCGGAAGAAACAATTCTTGAAGCAAAACCTAAAAGAGTAAGCTATCCCATAAAGAAAATAAAATACAAGCATTATGGGATAAATCTTGAACGTATCGTTAAAAAGGCAGCAGACTATGATGAAGGCCCGGAAAAGGATGCCTTAGTAAAAGCGGTTACAAACCACATGAAAAAATTATACTTAATGTGGAATAGAGATACTGTGAAAGATGAATTGATTTTTGAACAAGTAATGGATTTATCGGACAAAAAAATTATTCCTGACGAAAGTTTTCAACTAACCCCGACAAGCGATATTTTGGCTCGAATAAAGAAGAAAAAAGAAAATAATCCGAAATCACGCTCTTATAAAAAAGGGAAAAAAAGAAGAAGATAGGGCTTTTGTAAAATTTAATTTCTGCAAATGAAATCATTTGAAATAATTGGCGGGAAACAGCTTAAAGGCGAAATCACACCACAAGGTGCCAAAAATGAAGCCCTTCAAATAATTTGTGCAACTTTATTGACTCCTGAAAAAGTAATTATCAGTAATGTGCCCAATATTCGTGATGTAAATAATCTGATAGAATTACTGATTGATATAGGAGTTAAAGTCGAAAAGATAGGCAATAACGAATTTAGTTTTACTGCTGATAATATTGACCTTGAATTTCTTAAATCTACTGAATTTAAAGAAAAGGGCAAGAGCCTTAGAGGGTCGATAATGATATTAGGCCCATTGCTTGCCAGATTTGGAAAAGGATATATTCCGCATCCCGGGGGTGATAAAATTGGCCGTCGCCGCCTCGATACTCATTTCATCGCTTTGCAAAAATTAGGAGCAAAATTTGATTTTAATACTAAAAATGATTTCTATAAAGTTGATGCATCCGAACTAAAAGGTACTTATATTTTGCTTGACGAAGCTTCGGTTACAGGAACAGCTAATATTTTAACCGCTTCTACTTTAGCAAAAGGACGAACAACAATATTTAATGCCGCTTGCGAACCATATATTCTGCAATTATGCAATATGTTGATAAAAATGGGTGCAAGGATTTATGGCGTTGGATCAAATTTATTAACAGTTGATGGTGTTAATTATTTAAAAGGCTGCAAACATAAGCTTCTTCCCGACATGATTGAGATTGGAAGTTTTATAGGCCTTGCAGCAATGACCCGTTCTGAGTTATTAATTAAAGATGTGAATTTCCATGCCTTAGGAATTATTCCCGATGTTTTTAATCGAATGGGTATTAAAGTTGAAAAGAAAAACGACGATATTTTTATTCCCAGGTATGATGAATACGAAATAGCTACTTTTATCGACGGTTCAATAATGACAATTGCCGATGCACCCTGGCCCGGATTTACACCCGACCTGATTAGTATTGTTCTTGTGGTTGCAACTCAGGCAAAAGGAAGTGTTCTGATACATCAGAAAATGTTTGAAAGCAGGTTGTTTTTTGTCGATAAGTTAATTGATATGGGAGCACAAATCATTCTTTGCGATCCTCATCGTGCAACCGTAATCGGATTAAATCATAAAACCCCTCTTCGTGGAATTGAAATGACATCACCTGATATTCGAGCAGGTGTAGCACTATTAATTGCAGCCCTTTCGTCGGAAGGGAAAAGTGTAATTCACAACATTGAGCAAATTGACCGCGGGTATCAGGATATTGATACAAGGCTTAGACAACTTGGAGCAGAGATAAGAAGGGTCTAATACCGGACTATTAGTGGGTTAGATAATAATCAGATAAAATACTGATCTCTGAATTTTACCCTCCGAACATTCCTCTTAATTCGTCTTTTGTAGTTTCTTTATAATCTTTTGGAACAACAAATTCTTTTTCCGCAATATTTTTCTTATTAACCGAAGTGGCGATGAATTTCATGTTAATATCATTTGACTTCATTTCAAATTCAAGCAATATCCCTTTTATTCCTTTGAATACCGGATTATCAAAATAAATTCCTTCGTTTGAAAATTCTTCGGCAATGTAAGCTGTAAGTTCGGTTTCCTTTTCGCTACCTTGTTCCTTAAATGTCACGATAATTTTTTTACAAGCATAGCCTGCAATTTCTTTGGTTTCGTCGGTATAGGTGATTTTAGTTTCGGGAGCTTTTGCGAGTTCATCCTGAATTTCTTCGGCTGAAGTTTTTATTGAAAACTTCTGACCCATAATATCAAGCAGACTTGTAGTTGTCTTCTCTTCAGAATTTAATATTTCAATTTGCTTTCCCATCCCCGAATTAATTTCGGTTTTAACCATACCTTGCCTAAATGAGACTTTCATAAGCTTTGGAAGCATAGCTTTCATGCTCTCATCAACACTTCCTTCAGGGTAAGATATTTTATATGAAATAGTCCCTTTAAATTCTTTTTTCTTCGCTACAGCAGGATTTGAAAACGCTATGCAAAATGCTGATAGAATTAATATTCCGGTGATAATTTTTTTCATTTTTTATTTTTTTTTGTGTTAATAATTCTTCAAATATACTATTTTACAAGCCTGAATAATTTATTCCAACGAATTTTTCCGTTAAGTAATGATTTATTAGGATCTAAGGATAGCCAAACAAAAATTGCCTTCCCAACAATATGGTCTTCCGGTACAAAGCCCCAAAACCTTGAGTCGGCTGAGTTGTGGCGGTTATCACCCATCATCCAATAATAATCCATATTGAAAGTATATGAATCAGCTACTTCGCCGTTAATATAGATTTTGCCATCTTTTACTTCAAGCTCATTTAATTCATAAGCATGAATAATTCTATCGTAAAGTACGATATTATCTTCATTAATTTCAATTGTTTCTCCTTTTTTTGGTATTACAATCGGCCCGAAATTATCATAATTCCATTTATAAGATGAATCATGCGGAAAAATATATTCATTCCATTGTCCCATGGGTTTGATTAGTTTTGTAACTTCTTTTACATTAGCGAAATTTTTAACTTTTTCAGCCGATTCGTTTGTTAAAGTCATAATGTATTCACCTCGATTTCCGCTTATTACATCTTCGGTTACATCTAATTTTTCAAGCACTTTCGGATTAATTCTATTTCCATTTGTTCTGACAAAATAATTCGACTGAAGATTATCAGGATTATCAGCCATTTTACCGTTAATATAAAGCTGTTGATTAATTATCTGAAGTGTATCGCCAGGTATTGCAACACACCTTTTAATATAATTTTCGCGTTTATCAACCGGACGGGGGGATATCTCTCCAAAATTTCTTTTGTCTTTCCATACGCGTTCCCTGCCATATTGGTTTACTAATGAATAATAACTTACATTACTTTGGAATTTCAATGAAACAGTATCTCCGTCGGGATAATTAAAAACAACAGCATCGTTATTTTTTATCTCCGAAATTCCCGGGAAGCGGAAATACGGAATTTTAATCCATTCGAGATAAGATTTTGTGTTCTTCGTTAGAGGCAAAGTGTGATGAACAAATGGAAAAGCTATCGGAGTGTTTGGAACTTTGGGGCCGTAATTAATTTTACTTACAAAAAGAAAATCACCGACCAAAAGTGATTTTTCCATCGAAGAAGTGGGAATAGTATAAGCTTCTATCAAAAAAATTCTGATAATTGAAGCGGCAATTACGGCAAAAATTATTGCGTCAACCCATTCACGCACCATTGTTTTTTTGACTTTCACGCGATCGTCGGGGTCGATATAATTCGATTTTCCCGAAAAGGCAAGATATGGTAAATAGATAATTGGGAAAATAACAGCAATGGCCTGATCCAATAAACTGAATTTGTTGAAGCATTTTAACATTTCCACTATCAGCAACATATAAACGAATACATTGATAAAAGGAATTATTAGAAATATATACCACCACATTGGTTTCCTTACTATTTTCAACCACAGGTATAAGTTGTAAAATGGAATAAATGTTTTCCAACCCGGAACACCGGCTTTTTCAAATAACCACCATGCAAATATTGTAGGAATTGTAAAAGAGACTGGGATTAAAATAATTAAAGCTAACATATTATTGAAT
>CAZBSL010000102.1:9058-10366 GCA_964494265.1 uncultured Bacteroidales bacterium | reverse complement strand
GAAATTTCAACTATTTTTCCTTCAATACCCAGGTCTGAAATAACAGAAACTGCGAAACAGGTTAATCCCATATGCCTTGCCACTATTACTTCAGGAACAGTTGACATGCCAACGGCATCGGCACCAATAACTCTGATAAATTTATACTCGGCAGGTGTCTCAAAAGTCGGGCCGCTTGCGGCTGCATAAACACCCTTTTGATATTTTATATTATGATGTCTCGCTATTTTTGTAGCTTTCTTAATAATTTTACTATCATAAGCATCACTCATATCTGGAAATCGAGGGCCGAATTTGTCTTCATTTTTCCCAATCAAAGGGTTTGGCATTAAGTTAATATGATCCGTAATAAACATTATGTCTCCAACTTCGAAGTTTGGATTTATTCCCCCACTTGCATTTGAGAGAAAAAGCATATTTATTCCCAACATTTTCATAATGCGAATCGGAAAAGTGATCTCCTCCATCGAATAACCTTCATAATAATGAAAGCGTCCATGCATTGCAACTACCTTTTTACCTCCAAGATTTCCAAAAATCAATTGTCCTTTATGTCCCTCAACAGTTGAAATAGGAAAATTCGGAATGGTTTCATAAGGCAAATGATATTCAGTTTCTATTTCATTTGACAATCCACCCAATCCGCTACCTAAAATTATTCCAATCTCAGGAACAAAGTTTGTCTTATTTTTTATAAAATCAGTTGTTTCTTTTATTTTTTCTAACATAATCAATTATTTGTTTATCAAATTCTTTAGCATCATCTTTATGCAAACTCACTTCAATTGGAAGATAATAAATTGGTAATTCATTGACAATTTTAGATAATTCCGGTTTTGAAAGCCTCATTGCATCTTTTTCTGTCGTAATAATTATTTTATTCTTTGTATAGATATTTTCAAACTTTTTTTTGATTTTATTGAGATCATTTACAGAGTATTTATGATGATCCTTAAATTCCATCACAATTAATTCGTTGCATTTATTTCTCAATCTATCTTGTAAGGGATAGGAATTTGCTATTCCCGAGAATAATAAAATCGTACTAAATTTTGTGGCCTTGGGGATTGTATCCTCATTTTGCAATGATTGTAATACACCATATTTTATATAAGAAAAATATAATGATTGATACTCCTTAGGTTTAATAATTTTGGTGATTCGTCTTCTCGTGATAGGTGAAAGAACAGATGTTGTTTTGGTTACGATAATAATATCCGCTCTTTTCGATCCTCTTCTGAATTCACGCAAAGTTCCGCTTGGAGGAGGAAAATCATCGCAATAAAGCTTGTGATAATCTGTTAATAA
>CAZBSL010000102.1:6868-8958 GCA_964494265.1 uncultured Bacteroidales bacterium | reverse complement strand
TAATATTATTTTTACTATATTCACGCATTAAAATTACAAAGTTTTTTAATATCATTGCTGTATCATTAATTTAATATTTTCTCATGAAATTAAAAGAAATAAGCAAATGCATCGAAGAGCTTGCACCTTTATCATACCAAGAGTCTTATGATAATTCAGGCCTATTATTAGGTTCGAATGACAAAAACATTAACTCCGCTTTAATAACACTTGATATTACCGAAAACATTATAGATGAAGCTATACAAAAAAAATGCAATTTAATTATTTCTCATCATCCACTTATATTTTCAGGATTGAAAAGGCTTTCCGGAGACACATTTGTGGAAAGAATTTTATTAAAAGCCATAAAAAATGATATAGCAATCTATAGTGTTCACACAAATATTGACAATGTATTAAATGGAGTGAATTCGATTTTGGCTCAACAGATCGGCTTAAAAAACCTGAAAATATTATCCCCCAAAAGTGGATTACTACGAAAACTCGTTGCATTTTGCCCGACAAAACATGCCGAAAAAGTCCGGAATGCCATGTTTGAAGCCGGAGCCGGAAATATTGGAAATTATTCTTCCTGCAGTTTCAATGCTTCTGGAAAAGGATCGTTTCGTGCTTCTGATCAAACAAATCCTTTTGTTGGAAAATTAAATGAATTACATTTCGAAGACGAAATCAGAATAGAAACAATTTTCCCGATTCATAAAACCTCTGAAATTATTAATTCCCTGCTGAATTCTCATCCTTACGAAGAAGTCGCTTATGATATTTATCCGCTTGAAAATGAGTTTGCCATTGTCGGGTCAGGTATAATAGGAGAATTGGAAAATAGCGAAGATCTGACTACTTTTTTAAATCGTATAAAAAAAATATGCAAAGCCGGCTGCGTGCGACATTCAAAAAAAACACTTAAAAATGTTAAGAAAATAGCCCTCTGTGGAGGATCGGGAAGTTTTTTAATAGATCGAGCAATAGCCTCAAATGCTGATGTTTTCGTTAGCGGAGATATAAAATATCATGATTTTTTTAAAGCCGAAAATAAAATTGTGATTGCAGACATCGGGCATTTTGAGAGCGAACAATTTGTTAAAGATTTATTATATTCAATTCTAATTAAAAAATTTCCTAATTTTGCAGTCCAAATTTCAGAAGTAAATACAAATGCAGTTTACTATATTTAATAAATTTTAAATCATTGAAAATATGACAAAAGCAGAACCAAAATCTGAAAATACTAAAGAAAAAGCAACTCCCGTAGATGAAACTATAATTAAGGTTGAAGAAGAAAAACTTGAAGAAACGGAAGTAAAAATAGAAGATATTCTAAAAGTTTTATATAGTTTACAACAAATAGATTCTCAGGTTGATAAAATCAGGATTATTCGCGGAGAACTCCCACTTGAAGTTCAGGACCTTGAAGATGAAATAGCCGGGCTTGAAACAAGAATTGAAAATTATAATAGTGATGTTGAAAAATATAATACACAAACTTCTGAAAAAGAAAATTTAAAAAAGGAATGCCAGACATTGATCGACAAATACGAAAAGCAAAGAAATAATGTCAGGAATAATAGAGAATATGATTCTTTAACAAAGGAAATTGAGTTTCAATCTTTAGAAATTCAGCTTTGTGATAAAAGAATAAGAGAATTTAGTGCCGCTCTTGAGAAAATCAATGTTGATATTGAGGTATCGAAAACAAATTTAGAAGAGCGGAAAAGTGATTTGGAGATAAAAACTTCAGAATTACAAGATATAGTTGAAGAAACTGAGAAAGAAGAAAACGAATTGCTTAAAAAATCAGAAATAAATCAAAAATCGATTGAATCCAGACTTTTAATCGCTTATAAAAGGATTAGGACAAATGCAAGAAACGGTTTAGCTGTTGTTATGGTCGAAAGAGATGCTTGTGGAGGTTGTTTTAATAAAATTCCTCCTCAACATCAGTTAGATATCCGTATGCATAAAAAAATTATTGTCTGTGAGTATTGCGGTAGGATCTTGATAGATCAAGGTATCGCAGATGAAGTGAATGCTAATTTACTAGCATAATTCAAAAAAAGAGGAGCAAATGTCTCCTCTTTTTTTTTGAT
>CAZBSL010000102.1:0-6768 GCA_964494265.1 uncultured Bacteroidales bacterium | reverse complement strand
AAAAAAACATAAAACAAACTCTAAATTATCTGAAAAAATAAATAATTTTATACCATAATTATAATTAAGAATTTTGTGAAATTTTTCATCTTATCTCTATTATTATTTATTTTTCTCAATCCATCATATTCTCAATATGATTTCAATAAAAATTGCAAAGAAGCTTACTTAGCCACAATTAATCTGAAATTCAAGCAGGCGGAAAAAACTATTGAAATCGAGAAAAACTCAAATCCCTCAAACTTAATCCCATATTTGATTGAAAACTATATTGACTTTTTAACTGTTGTAATCGGTGAACAGGAATCTGACTTTGAAAAACTGAAAGAAAATAAAACTTCACGAATTCGTTTTTTGGAAAAAGGTGATAAATCATCTCCATATTATCGGTTTTGCCTTGCCGAAATATATTTGCAATCAGCATTCGCAAAATTAAATTATGGTGAAAATTTCACCGCCTTTTTTGAAATAAAACGCTCATATAATCTTATTGAAAAAAATATAGAAGAATTCCCTGATTTCCTTCCCAATTATCTTTGCTCAGGTTTGCTTCATGCTTTAATAGGAAGTATTCCCGATAATTACAAATGGGTTTCAACAATTTTCTTTTTAGGCGGAAGTGTAAATCAAGGAGCAAATGAATTAAAATTTGTTTTAGACTCAGCCTTGCTTTCCGAGAATTATTCATACTTAAAAATTGAGACTCTTTATTATTTAAGTTTCATCCGACTTAATCTTCAGGCCAATAATGATCCCACAGAATTATTAGATTATTTTTTTAAAATTGCTCCGGATTCTAATATGAATGAACCTTTATTGTGTTACTCGCTTGCATCGATTTACATGAAAAGCGGAAAAAATGATAAAGCAATGGCAATTCTTCAAAACAGCAATAGAAGCGAAGAATATTATCCTTATAATTATCTCGATTATTTGTTAGGTGAAACAAAACTTTATAAATTTGATGATGAAGCAATCGTTTTTTTTGAAAAATATTTAAATGAGTTTCAAGGCAAAAATTACCAGAAATCAGCTTATAGAAAAATTGCATGGTATTACTTAATCAATGGAAATAAAAATAAATATTTTGAAAATATTGAGAAGGTCAAGTTTTGCGGTAGAACATTCGTTGATGCCGATAAACAAGCTCAAAAAGAAGCGGAAGGCAATATTACACCTAATGTAGTTTTGCTAAAAGCAAGACTTTTGTTCGACGGCGGCTATTATCAAAAAGCTTTAGATCAACTTAATGAACCTGATACAAACTTTCTGCAAAACATCAAGGACTCGCTTGAATGTGAATATCGCAAAGCAAGGATCTATCATAAATTCACTATGACAGATGAAGCAAATTTTCATTATGATAATGTTCTGACAAAAGGCAGTGAATACAAATATTATTTTGCCGCTAATTCAGCTCTCCAACTTGGTTTTATTTATGAAAGCCTGTCTGAGTTCGGAAAAGCAAAATCATATTATAAAAAATGTCTTTCATTAAAATATGATGAATACAAAAAAAGCATTAGCCAAAAGGCAAAAGCGGGATTAAATCGAATTGATGAGAAGGAGTAATTTGGTGATCAGTAATCGGTGATCAGTAAGAGGTATCTAAAATCCTATATCTTGCTTGCCATCACTTATGTTTCTTAATCTCACCACTTTTAACTCTCGACATATATGATTTCAAGTCTTTTTGAACCTCACCCGCAAGAATAAAAAGCCCTAAAACATTTGGGAATGCCATACTTAAAATCATCATATCTGAAAAATCAATTACCGAACTGAGAGAGGAAGAAGCGCCTATAACGGCAAAGCCTAAGAAAATAAATTGAAATATCCTCGTTCCGATTATTCTGTTTCCAAATTTTCTTTCAAAAAAACCGCCACATAAATAATCAAAACCTTTTAAGCCATAATAAGACCACGAAATCATTGTAGAGAAAGCAAATAAGAAAATTGAAACAGCCAACAAATAAGGAAACCATGAAAACACACTTCCAAAGGCTGCTGAGGTCAGTTGTGAGCCTTCTAATCCGCCGTTATTTTCGTGCATTCCCGTAAAAATTATTACAAATGCTGTCATCGAACATATTACAACAGTATCTATAAAAGGCTCAAGAAGAGCCACAATACCTTCGCTAATCGGTTCGTCGGTTTTCACAGCCGAGTGGGCGATGGATGCTGAACCTACACCTGCTTCATTAGAAAAAGAGGCCCTTTGAAAACCAATAACCAAAACTCCGATAAAACCTCCTTTAATAGCAGTTGCATTAAAAGCACCCTCGAAAATCAATGTTACAACATTTCCCATCTCGCTAATATTCATGATAATAATTACCAGAGCAGTAAGAGTGTAAAGTGTGGCCATTATCGGAACAATTTTTCCGGTAACTCTTCCTATGCTTTTAATTCCACCGATTATGACAATGCCCACAAGAATTGCCAAAAAGATCCCAAAGTATGCACCCTTGTCTTCTAAGTAAGGTATAAATAATGCAAGTTGCGAAAAAGCCTGATTAGCCTGAAACATATTTCCGCCACCAAAAGCACAACCCATTATTAAGATTGCAAAAATTACTGCCAGTATTTGGCCTAAAACCTTAAGTTTTCTTTTTGCAAGAGCTTTGCTTAAATAATACATCGGGCCACCCGAAACAACCCCGTTTTTATCAATTTTCCTATATTTAACGCCGAGAGTGCATTCCACAAATTTTGAAGACATCCCGAACAAACCTGCAACTATCATCCAAAAAGTTGCTCCCGGGCCACCGATTGAAATTGCAATTGCAACACTCGCAATATTTCCCAATCCTACAGTTGCAGATAAAGCAGTTGTTAATGCCTGAAAATGTGAAACTTCTCCCTTGTCTCCCGGTTTATCATATTTTCCTTTAATAAGGTCGATGCCATGCTTAAAACCTCTGAGATTTATAAATCGCATTTTAAAAGTGAAATAAACAGCTCCAAGAATAAGCCATAATACAACAATCGGAATGCCTTGCTTTTTATGATTACCTTCTTCATCAAGAATTGGATTACCTTTATTATCATAAAGATATGGGTCGCGAATATTCAATGCCTCGAATGGATCCCAAAACAAAACCAAAGCCATTTTTTCAACAACAGGTTCAAAAAAATCATTAATTCGTTGACTGAAATGCTTTTCTTCAACATTGATTAAATCGGAAACTGCCTGGTCAACATTTTCACGAACACTTCGGGTTGTGTCATTTATTGAGCTGACTTTTGAAGCTTGAATTTCAGATGAAAAAGAAATTGAAAATATTATAAACAACAGGATGGAAATATTCTTCATATGTTTACAACTTATTAACTGATTTGTATTTGCTACTTATATAATTAGGAAATTAGAAATTGGAAATTTGCTTGCTCCTGTTTCGAATATCCGGAACCAATTTCAGTACTCGGTAAACTGATGCATTTGGTACTATACATTCTTATATTTTTGGGAGTTTTTTTTCAATTCAATTTTTTTCAGCAAAAATGCTAAAAATAATCTCATTCACAAAATTTATCTCTAATATATACTAATAATTCGTATTTTTACTATTTGATTTTATATAAAATTTAAGAATGAATATTCTGTTAAATATTTCTTTTGATTTTGATTACCTGCCTCTTTTTCTTGTAGTTGCAGCAGCATGGGCTATCCCGACACTTATGTCGATTATGCGTTTAGAAAAAATCCCAACAGTAATAGTTGAAATAATTATCGGCTTCGTTATCGGTAAGATTTTTTTTCATTCTTTTTCGGCAGAAAGCTTGCAAATTATGGATTTTCTGGCATTGACGGGCTTTCTGTTTTTAATGTTTCTTGGGGGACTCGAAATTGATGTTGACCAAATAGTTGCTTCCTTCCCAAGTAAAAAAATAAATCTTACAAGCTTTCTATCTAATCCTTTTTTTGTCGGTTTGGTTTATTTTATTCTGACCCTGATATTATCCTATTCCGGAGCATTTTTACTTTCCAAATTATTTGACATACAAAATATTTGGTATTTTTCACTAATAATGGTTACAACCTCAGTCGGAATAATTATTCCGGTGTTAAAAAATCGTGGAGATATTAATACTAATTTTGGTCAAATGCTTGTGTTGGCGGCAGCTATCGCTGATATTCTGAGCATAATCCTGTTTTCGTTTACAGCTTTTATTATCAAAAATGGTTTCAATCCAAAACAATTATTGATTTTATTATTATTTGTATTGTTTTATTTTTTCTATTATTTGGGAAACAAATATATAAAGCTTAGTGTTTTTCAAAGATTGTCATTTAAACTATCGCATGCAGCTTCTCAAATTTCAATAAGAGGAAGTATATTTTTGATTCTAATTTTTGTTGTTCTTGCTCAATATATTGGCGAAGAAATAATGATTCTCGGAGCCTTTTTAAGCGGTTTATTACTTTCGATTTTTTTGCATAAAGGGCGTTCGTTGCTAATGATAAAACTTGATGGAATGGGTTATGGCTTTTTTATTCCAATCTTTTTTATAATGGTTGGAGTACGATTCGATACATCTTCTTTATTTGAATTCGATAATACTCTTTTAATTTTTCTTAGCTTTCTTCTGTTTATATTATTTGCCGTAAAATTAATCCCATCGTTTCTTTGGTTTAAACTATTTGGATATAAAAGAGCAATTTCAGGGGGTTTTTTAATGGCTTCGAGGCTAAGCCTGATAATTGCCGCATCTCAAATCGGATTGGATCTGGGCATTATCAGTTCGGGTGTTAATTCGTGTTTTATTATTATGGCAGTTGTAACATGCTTTACATCACCAATAATTTATAATAATCTGAATCCGAAAAATATATTGTCAAGTCAAAAAACTATTATTGTCGGCGGAAGCAGCACCGCTGTATTACTTGCACGAAGAATGAAAATTCATGGCAAAACAGCAATTATAGTTGAAAATAATATATTGCGTTTCAAAGAAATTAAATCAAAAGGAATGGATATTATTTTGGGTGATGGAAAAGAAAAAGAAGTTTTCAAAAACCTTGAATTAGATAAAATTAATTATGTGGTTGTACTAACTGATTCTGACGAAGAAAACATAAAAATTTGCAAGATGCTTAGAAATGAATTCCAACATGAAAATATTATTGGAAAAACTCTTAGCCTTACCATCGAGCAACAACTTATTCAACTTGATGTTGAAGCATTAGATGTTACAAGAATAATTGCAACAACCATAGAAAATCTAATTATTCGGCCCACAATCTATCACACTCTTGTTGAAACATTTGAAAATTTCAATATCGAAGAAATTCAAATTATTAATCCCGAAATTAACGGAAAATATCTAAAAGAAATTCACTTTCACCAAAATATTTCCGTTATTCTTATCAAACGGGATAATGAAATGAAAATACCACATGGAGATTCAATTTTAAATACTGGGGATGTTTTATTCGTTATCGGAACTAATACTGCACTTGAAGAAACAGTAAAAGCCTTCTCTTGAGAAATTAATGAGTAAATGCTAAAATTGCATCAATATAACAATTTCCTTTCCCAACTTATTTGCTGTTGTTATGACTAAAAATCTCTTTCATTTTCTTTATTTGTTCCTGTGTTCCGAGAACAAATAATTTCGATTTTGGAATAATTTTAATATCAGACGAAGGATTGAAAATGAATTCACCTTCAGGAGTTTTCAAACCAACAATATTTACTCCGGTTTTTGTTTTCACACCAATTTCATTAATTGTTTTATCTTTTATTGAATCTATTAAATGATCGCAAACAATTTCCTCGAAATTTACGGGAGCCTCGCCATGAATTGAAAGACGGTCAAGAAATTCAACTGCATCACCTCGTGCAATAAGATTTGCCATGTGAGCACCACCAACTTGTTCTGGCATAACCACATTATCGGCTCCAGCTATTCTTAATTTTTTTTCCGAACTAACGCAGGAAGCACGGCTAACTATTTTAATATTAGGATTTAATGATCTTGCCGATAAAACCACGAAAAGATTATCGGCATCAACAGGAAGAGTTGTAATCAATGCATCAGCCTTTTGAACTGCCGCTTTCAATAATATTTCATCATCAGTAGCATCTCCTTCAATAAAATGAACAGGTTGATCAAACTTTTTAATTTTTCCTTCTACCTCCTTGTCAATTATCACAAATTTATAATTATTCGCAATTAACTCCTTTACCGACTGTTGTCCATTTCGGCCATAACCACAAACTATAACATGATCTTTCATTTTTTTTTGTATTGATTTAACTCTATATCCCCGGATTATATACCTCATCTGCCCTTCAACAAAATATGTAGTAATAATTGAAACCACATAGGCGTAAGTTCCAAAACTTGTAACCACTAAAAAAATAGTAAATATCTTACCTGTCCTTGATAACTCATGAATTTCACCAAAACCCACAGTTGAAATTGTTATGATGGTCATATATATAGAATCCAGTATATTATCTCCTTCAATTAATACATAGCCCGTTACACCTATAAATAAAATAACAAGCATTAGTGTAAAAGAAAAGACTATTCTTTTTTTGCTTGATCGCAATTCTTTCATATTATTTCATTATTCTAAGAAAAACAAAGATACAACTTATAATATTATTTTCATTTTAAAATAATGGATAGATAATATTTTGATGTATTGAGTTTTTTACTAATTTGATTACTTTTATATAATCTTCTTTAAGTTTTGTTTCGATTTGATAAAACTATAGAAGTTCGTACAATCCGCAGAGCGGATTTAACATGAAT
>CAZBSL010000101.1:0-10395 GCA_964494265.1 uncultured Bacteroidales bacterium | reverse complement strand
AAATTTATTAATACGTTGAATAAGCTTTGGGGATAATCCAACTTTCTTTTTAAACAACAAGATCATATGCTTGTTGGATATTTTTGCTGCTATACAAAGGTTTTTTATTAGCTTAGGGGGTTCATTTACTTTTACTTTTTTAAGAGTAAAATCAACAATATCAAAAGTACTGTTTAACAAATCAATTTTCATTAATAAATATCGGTCGAGAATTTTCTTTATATCTTCCGCTTTTTCTGCCTTTATAAGGGCATCATTCAATTGCTCCGATTCCCTTCTCATTATTTCACTAAGGCTAATGATCTTATTACTGAATTGCATCATAGGGATTTTAAAAAAATGATAAGCACCACCCTGTTTAAATTTTATACCAATAAAATGTGTCCCTTTATTCATCTTTAAAATAAAGTACTTTTTATGAGGTCCAATTATTAAATTATCTGGAAATTCTCTGAAATCGCCGTTAGAATCTACGATACTAATAGTGCCTCCTATGTTAATGATAATACTTGTTGTACCATCAGGTAAAATCTTTACACTAGTATTTTCAATTTTATCAATCCAATAGTAATCTACTATTTTATCTAAATCCGGATGAGGAAATATTTTAAAAATCATAGAATAGTCCTTTTTAAAAGCTTACTAAATTTTAGGGATCAAATATACCCTTAATATTCGAAATAAGCAAGAAAAAATCCAATTTGCATAGCACCCTTTATTGCAGCTATATATTATTATATTTTACTCAAGTAGAGTTTTCATAAACGTAACAAAACAGACAAAAAATAAGGCATTTTTCATTTACATACTTCCTGTATTATCCTGTCTTTTATTCACGGGCAGGGCTGTCACTGACCCGAACCACTCGTGACTACGATAGGAAGATTTGTAAAAGCCGAAAGTCCCTCTGTATCTTTCACTTCAAGTTTAACCGAATAATTACCGGCTGTATAAAACTGATGATTTTCAAGTTTATTAGTTGTAAAATAAGTGTCCCAAATATCATCACTTTCCCAGTCCCATCTAACTTCCAATAAGTATTCGGGGTCTTCGAGATCATAACAATAACTTGCATTAAAATTAAAAACGGTATTTGTGTTTCCGTTTTCAGGGCTAAATGTAAATGCAGCTGCCGGAGGAGTGTTAGTTACCGATATAGTTACTTCAATACTATGAGTAGTATAAGCGGTCAAACCCTGGGTATCCTTTACTTACATTTTAACGATGTAAGTGTTTGCTGTGAAAAACTGATGTGTTGCGGTTTTAATTGTTGAGTAGTAAGTATCCCAAACACCATCATTCTCCCAGTCCTAACGAACCTCAAGCATATTTTGAGGGTCTTCGTTATCATAGGAAGAAGATGCATCAAAATTAAAAATTGTTGAAGTATTTCCTGATTGAGGATTTACATTGAATATTGCTGTCGGGGTGGTATTTCCTCCTCAGTTATTAACTGAAATAGTATTCGTTTTAGTTCCGTTCAAACCCTGCGTATCCTGGACTTCCAATTTTATTGTTTTTGCCCCCTGTGAAAAGTACTGATGAACGGCTGTTTTCAGGGTTGTAAAATCAGTATCCCAAAATCCATCATTCTCCCAATCCCAACGTGCAATCAAACTATATGGCGGGTCTTCGATATCACTTGAAGTAGAAGCATCAAAACTAAAAATTGTTGAAGTAGTTCCAATTAGAGGGCTTACTGTAAACAAAGCTGTTGGAGGTGTGTTAGCTCCAGTATTTGAAACTGTTACATCAAGTGTTGCAAAACCTGATAATCCTTCAGTATCTCTTACCTCAAGTTTAACCGTGTAAACATCCTCAGCCGAAAATTGGTGGATTGCAAGCTTTGAAGTTGAAAATTGAGAATCCCAAACACCGTCATTTTCCCAATCCCAACGAACAATTAATTCGTCAGTCGGGTCTTCATAATCAAAACTTTGGCCGGCATTAAAATTAAACGTTGTATAAGGATTGCCTGATGGCGGATTATAGTAAAAAATAGCTGTTGGCGCAGTATTGGCTCCACTATTGGAAACTATCAAATCGTGGACAACAAAAGAAGTTTTGCCTTCGGTGTCTTTAACTTCCATCCTTATTGAATAGGTGTTTTCCGAAGAATATTGATGAGAAGCTATTTTATTTGTTGAAAACTGAGTATCCCAACTACCATCATTTTCCCAATCCCAACGAACCTGAAGTGCTTCTGAAGGGTCTTCTAAGTCATAAGATCCTGATGCATTGAAATTAAATACGGTTGAAGTACTTCCAATAGCCGGAAATATTGTAAAAATTGCCGTTGGTGGACTATTACCACCAGTTGCCGTTACCTCAACATCGAGGCTTGTGAAACCCGATAATCCTTCTGTATCGCGAACCTCAAGCCTAACGGTATAAGTTCCGGTTATAGGATATTGGTGATTAACAATTTTATTTGTAGAATAATAAGTATCCCAACTGCCGTCATTTTCCCAATCCCACCTAACTTGTAATTCCTCTACAGGATCTTGAATATCATTACTTAATAAAGCATTAAAAGTAAAAACAGTAGAGGTGTTTCCGGTTTCGGGGCTATAAGTAAAAATTGCTTCCGGAGGTGTATTTCCACCTCCATTGTCCACATAAACCGTGTGAGTTGCAAAACCTGATAAGTCCTCAGTATCGACGACTTGCATCTTTACAGTAAAAGAATTTTCTTGCGCAAATTGATGAGTAGCGGTTTTTGTAGTTGTAAAATCAGTATCCCATATTCCATCATTTTCCCAATCCCATCTTACTTTTAATGATGACTGTGGGTCTTCATTATCATAGCTTTCCGATCCATCGAATGAGAATATTGTTGATGTTGTCCCGTAATTTGGAGTAAAAGTGAATATTGCTGCAGGAGGTGTATTTCCTCCAATGTCTGTTACATTAATGTTATGAGTTGTAAAATCTACCAAACCCTGAGTATCTTTTACTTCCATTTTAACAGTATAGGTTCCAACCTGTGTAAATTGATGACTTGCAGTTTTTACTAAAGAATATTCTGTGTCCCAGGTTCCATCATTTTCCCAATCCCATCTTACCTGCAATAAATCTTCAGTATCTTCATCGTCATATGATTCGGAAGCATCAAAGCTAAATAAAGTTGAAACTGAACCGTATTCAGGACTAAAATTAAAAACAGCTTTTGGTGCCGTATTACCTCCCGAACCAATGTTATTAACTTCAAAATAATCAGTTTCGAAAATTGTTGAATTTTCCCAAACCATATAAATTTTCATTTTTGTTGTATGGCTATCGGGAAAATCGTTTGATGATTTCCAAGTAAATGAATTTGTTCCGGGAGGGATATTGTGTAAAACCGAACCCTCAATTGTCCCTGCTGTTGTACTTTCAATTGAGGCCGGAGTAACTTCGGTTATCGGACTTTTATATTTAACTGTAAAATCATTATTAGCTCCATTCGGATCAGTAACAGTATAAGAAATTAAAATATTATCGCTATTACTACCTGATGGTGTTGAAAGAAATACAACCGGCTGATTACTGTTTCCACTTGTTATGAAGCTAATTTCATTACTATATGATACTCCTGTTGTATTGATTGCATAAGCTCGCATATAATAAGTTGTAAAAGGTAATAGGCCTGTGATATTGCTAACAAAATCAATTGCCGAAGCACTTGAACCCAAATCGGTATTAAAATTTATATAAGTGGGAGATGAAGAGGTGGCCCAACAATGCCCGTATTTTGTAACAGCCGACGTCCCGATATTAATTATTGAACCAGAAATTGAAGCAGAAGTTTCGGTTACGGAGTTTGCATTTCCGATAGTTACGCTTGGCAAATCAGTTTGTCCCACAACATAATCGGCATTTACATAATCTGCATAAAGTTTTGATTGGGCATACGGGAGCATATCCGAAACTTTCTTAGCATTTTCTTCAAAATTGGATACATACTTCAGTGTGTGATATAAAGAATTCAGGCCAATATTCTGGCTACCCGATAAAACCCATTCAACTTTTGCAAAATAAGTTGCTTCGGATTCGGGAACAAAATCTTTAAAATAAAAAATCAGTGGTGTCCCGCTAAACCATGAATTTAGAGGCCCTTGCTCATAAAGAACAAGATTCTGTGTGGTATAAATTGGAGTGCTTATGTCGTCTTTCAAAACAACAGCATAGTATTCATCACCAGATTTAATCCGTTTTAAGCACAGCCGCAAAGTTCTCAACGGGACATCAAAAAATGAGTTTGCTTTATCATACAATTTTATATTAAATATTGAATAAGCCTCTAACATTTCGTCAAGTAAAACTTCCATGGCATTATCATGGTCTAACAAATTTTGATTTGTCGGAATTGCTATTAGTCCATCCTTGCTGTATGTACCCCAAATATCAACCCTTATTCCAATTTTGCCGTTGATATTCACCATTTCTATTCCATTTTTTATACGATTATCAGCGGCAATAATATTATATGAAAGTATGTCGGTTTGAGTTTTAACGATGTTGTTAATATTATCAATTTCAATCAATGGTGTCTCTATCACCGTAAATTCATAAGGAAAATATGAATAAGGCCTGATAAATTGAGCGTTTAAAGTATTTTTATATGAAATACCCAATTCAACCGGAATATCAAAAGCTAAACCTTCCGGTTCAAACTTGATTATAGGAATTAAAGAGTCGCCAGGAATTTGTAAATCAGATGATGCTGAAAGAATTTTAATTGTAACAGGAGAACTTACTGCGTCTTCGGGAACAATAATATATGTTCCTTTTATATCTGAACTTTCATCACTAACTATTATTGTTCCGCCTTGTTTATCTATTTCACCCTCACCATTTTCATAATATGGCTTACCGGAAGAACTATTTGCACTATCTTTTTTTTTACATGACAATTGAAATATAAAAAATAGCGCAATTATCGTAAATAAAAAATAATTTATGTGATTTTTAGGTTTCATTTTACTTTGAGTCTGTCAGTTTCTTAATATTATAATTATCCAATTGTACAAAGATAATTATTATTATTTAGCAAATAAAGTAAAGATTAAAACAAATAGTCTTTTTCAATTGATTATTTTTGATTTATAATTAAAACTATTAGTTTTTTAGGTATCCGGGCTCAAGGTAAATATTAGGGGAGACAGGAAAACGCTTCATTTACTTTGTATTATGGAAAAAGAAGAAATATTAAGATATATCCTACCTGAGGAGTTTATAGAGTATTTTGATTTGAAAGGAATAGATTCATTACATGATCGTTTACTTTTTACATTAGATGAAAAATATATATTTCCAGCTGAGTACAATGATAAGTAACTTGAATCAAAAGGATTTACGCCTACAAATGATCTTACGGATTTTCCTATTCGGGATAGGCGGGTAATCTTACGTATTCGGAGAAGAAAATGGAAGGATAAAAAAACATCAAAGACTTATACAAGAAATTTGGATATAAAAGCAGAAGAAACAAGTTACACAAAAGAATTTGCTTCTTTTTTAAAATGAATGCCTTGATAATAATCCGATAAGTGCAAATAGTGTTGGAAAGAGTTACTGTATTGACGATAGAAAGTTAGCAAAACAGTGTAAAAATCATTTAATTAATTATTATGGGTATCATAAAGAATACTCAAGTCGTGCTATTAATCTTTATAAACTGAATGAAAACGGCTTTGCAAATTTTCTCAGTTCAGTTTAATCAAAACCTGTTACTGAAAGAAATCAGCATGGATTATTCCTTAGACGTCAGAAAATATAAACCGCAATGATCAAAAATTAAAAAAGTGCTAAATAATATTTTATTGAAATGTTATACATTGAACATTATTTATAAATTTGTGGCAGAAATGAAATCGCAAAAAACAAATAATTTAATATTTAAAATTAATTTCAATATGAAAAAAATCAGTACATTTATTATGATGGCTTTGATTTTCGCTTTTATATTCAACATTAGCGTGCAAGCTCAGGATGAAAAAGATGAAAAAGCCGAAGGCTACGTATTTACGACCATAAAAGAAATACCTTCAACACCCGTAAAAAATCAATATCGTTCAGGCACTTGCTGGAGTTTTTCCGGACTCGCATTATTTGAATCCGACCTGCTCAGAGAAGGAAAAGATACTGTCGATTTATCGGAAATGTTTGTTGTGAGAAACTGTTATTCTGATAAAGCAAAAAAATATGTCCGTTTTCACGGAAATTTGAATTTTTCCGGGGGAGGTGGTTTTTCCGACGTAATTTATGTTTTCGATAATTACGGCATTGTTCCCGAAGATGTTTATGAAGGAAAAGAAATTGGTGAAGAAAATCATGTTCATGGTGAAATGGATGAAGTTTTAAAAGATTATACGGATGCCGTTATTAAAAATAAAAACCGAAAAGTATCCCCGGTTTGGCATAAAGGTTTTAATGGAATACTTGATGCCTATCTCGGTGATTATCCCGAAACTTTTGTTTATGAAGGTATGGAATACACACCCAAAAGCTATTCTGAAAGCCTTGGAATCGACACCGACGATTATGTTGAATTAACTTCCTATTCACATCATCCTTTTTACGAATCATATATTATGGAAGTTCCGGATAACTGGATGTATAGCGAAACCTACAACCTTCCAATCGATGAATTAATAGAAGTTTTCAAAAATGCCATTGAAGAAGGCTATCCGATTGCATGGGGAACTGATGTTAGCGAAAAGGGTTTTTCATGGAAAAATGGAGTAGCTATAGTCCCGGAAGAAAATCTTACCGATCTCGAAGGCACAGAGAAAGAAAAATGGGAAAAGCTTACAGCTAAGGAAAAGAAAAAAGCTTTATATGCTTTTGATAAACCTATAAAAGAAAAAGAAATAACACAAGAATTGCGTCAGCAAGCTTTTGATAATTATCAAACTACTGATGACCATGGAATGCTTATAACCGGAATGGCGAAAGACCAGGAAGGGACTTTATATTATATTGTTAAAAACTCATGGGGAGCCGACAACCATATTTATGATGGATATTTTTATGCCTCAGAACCATTCGTAAAATATAAAACCATGAATATGATGGTTAATAAAAACGCTATCCCTAAGAAAATTCGTAAAAAATTAGGACTTTAATAAACCTAAATCATCCGATAAACCTTTCGGGAAATAAAAAAAGCCATTGAATTATAATAATTCAATGGCTTTTTTATTAAGTCTTTTGGGAAAAGGGGAATACTTTTTTTCCCTATACCATTATTAGCATTATATCTTAATAAACTGATTTTTACAAAACAGCTACGCACCCAAAGTGGCAACCATTACAGCTTTTATAGTATGCAAACGATTCTCGGCTTCATCAAAAACAACTGATGCAGGTGATTCAAAAACATCATCTGTAACTTCCATTGCATCAACTCCAAATTCCTGATAAATTTCTTCACCAACTTTAGTATCACGATTATGGAATGATGGAAGACAATGTAAAAATTTAACATTGGGGTTTCCGGTTTTTGCCATCATTTCTTTATTAATCTGATAAGGCATCATAATTTTTATTCTTTCTGCCCATGCTTCTTTCGGTTCGCCCATCGAAACCCATACATCGGTATATAAATAATCAACACCTTTTACAGCTTCATCGGCATTTTCGGTAACTATTATGCTTCCACCGGTTTCTTTGGCAATTTCTTTGCATTGGTCGATTAATTCTTGCGAAGGAAGAAATTCTTTTGGAGCCGAAGTCCTGAAGTCCATACCCATTTTTGCAGCACCAACCATCAATGAATTACCCATATTATTACGGCCATCGCCTAGATAACAAAACGAAATTTGGTTTAAGGGTTTGTCGCTATGTTCAATCATTGTAAGAAAATCGGCAAGAATCTGCGTAGGATGAAACTCATTTGTCAGGCCGTTCCAAACCGGAACACCTGCATATTTCCCAAGTTCTTCAACAATTTCTTGTCCAAAACCACGATATTCAATTCCATCATACATTCGTCCTAAAACACGGGCAGTATCTTTCATAGTTTCTTTCTTTCCAATTTGAGAACCTGAAGGCCCGAGATAAGTAACCTGAGCACCCTGGTCGAATGCCGCCACTTCAAATGCACACCTTGTGCGAGTTGATGCTTTTTCAAAAATTAAAGCAACATTTTTATTCTTTAGTTTTTGTTGTTCGGTGCCGGCATATTTTGCTTTTTTCAAATCAGCAGATAAATCCAACAAGAACTTGATCTCTTTGGGTGAAAAATCCAAAAGTTTCAAAAAATTTCTGTTTCTTAGGTTGTAAGCCATTTTATTTTCCTTTCTATTATATTAATAATTTTTCTTTTTTATTTATTTATAAAATATCTTTAATGAAATTAAAGATATAATTTTTGCCGCAAAAATAAATAATAAACCTCAAGATTAATTATAATCAAGATTTTATTTTTTCGACTGCTTTTAGAAATTCATCGGGTTTTTGGGTTCCGATTAACAATTTTTTTTCGTTAGTAAATTCAAATTGCATACCAATATTTCCTTTTACATTATAAGCTTTTCCCACTTTCGATCCCGCAAATCTTATTCCCCATCCACCATATTCTTTTCGCGGATTATATTTCCTAATTTTAAAGCTTTTGATTTCTCCGATTTTAATTCGCTTATATTTAATTATAAACGGGAAAAATCTAACATATATCCCATCTTTTTTTACTAATGTTTGTAATCGCAAATTAAAAAATAACAAAACAATTGTTAGAGGAATTAATCCATAAAACCAAAGTGCCTTATCTGAAACAGGGTGATTTCCAAAAGGAATATTAAAAAATATTTGTTGAATTATTCCCCAAAGTGATAGAGCAACTATAATAAATACAATCAGCCATAACCAGATTTGTGTAAACTTTTGAGATACCTTAAAAATAATAGTTTCCATGATTTGAAATTTTCATTAGTCATTTATTGCAGAAATAAATATACAAAATTTCATTTAAACAATCATTTAAACAGCATCGTTTTCAAATTCTTTTTCAAGAAAAGTTTTTATCTTCGATGGTTCAATATTTGGTATTAAAATACCTGCTTTCGATAATGAAATTTTACCACTTTGCTCAGAAACTACAATTGCAATAGCATCTGATTGTTCTGAAACTCCAACTGCTGCGCGATGCCTTAGGCCCAAATTATCAGGTAATTTTTGATTACTCGAAACAGGCAAGATGCAACGAGCTGCTTTTATTCGGTTTTCGAGAATTATTACTGCCCCGTCGTGTAATGGACTGTTTTTATAAAAAATATTTTCAAGTAGCAGATTTGAAATCCTTGCATCTAAAATATCGCCTGTTTCCGAAAATTGTTTTAATTCATTTCTGCGGGCAATCACAATCAAGGCTCCTGTTTTTGAATCTGCCATTTTTTGACAGGCAAGTGTTATTCCATCAACATTCAATTCGGGCAATTCACTTGAATGAATTTTCCAAAATAAAAATTGTCGTCTATATTTTTGAATAAATTTCGGAGTACCGAGAAATAATAAAAATTTGCGAATTTCGGGTTGAAAAACAACTATTAAGGCGATAAATCCGACACTAATAAATGCCCCGAGAATTTGGCTGAGCAATTCCATTTCAAGTGCATCAACAATTTTCCATATCAGAAAAATTGCTATTATTCCAATAAAAATGTTTATTGCAACAGTTCCTTTTAGAATATTATATAGTGCAAACAATAAGAACGCTACCAGCAAAATATCAACAACGTCAAGGAAACGAATACCAAGAAATGCGATTGTAAATAACTCAATCATATAAAAATTTTATCACACAAATTTAATATAATTCATGAATTCCAAAAATTAATTTATTTATTTTTCGGGTTTCCGGTTTCCGGTTTCTTTGTAAAACCATTAGACCAGACATTTACGTCTGGGATTTAAAGATGAACGTTTTTTTTAAGGCGTTTACGCCTTTTTAATTTTCATGATTCATTTTTGGGTTTTGCCAAGTCAGCGATGGCATCTCTTTGGGGAGTAAAGCGTAGTTGTTGTTTCTGTTTTTAATCCGGAGGGATGCCATCGCTTTCTCTTATTTTCAGATAAGGGCAAAAACGCCCTCCATTTTTTTTTCATTTTGATTTTCTAACTCCAGCCATAAATGGCTGGGCTAAGTATAAACCGTTGAAACGGTTACAGTTCATAGGTTTTTGTTTTATTTCCCACGACTAAAGTCATGGGCTGCTTTAGTTTTCCAGTGATGTGGTTCAAAGATTCCATCTTTTGAAAAGATGGAATCTTTTGTTTTGCTTAAACACAGACCTGTCAGGTTTTTAAAACCTGACAGATGTATAAAAAATTTTTAGTCTCGCCACAGCGAGACTAAGCGTTAAATATCAAATATCGAATTGCCGAGTAGGCAAGGGGAATTTCACCCCAAGC
>CAZBSL010000100.1:9301-10506 GCA_964494265.1 uncultured Bacteroidales bacterium | reverse complement strand
TGAAAAACAAAATCATAGCCAAAATAAGTAAATAAAATTGCACCAAGAATCGGTCCTGATGCAAGTGAACCATAATAAAACAAATTAAATAATCTCACCGAAACAATTCTATTATTATCGTTTTTAATGATTCCGGCATAAGAGAAAACTCCCGGCAAAATCATTCCCGAACCAAAACCCTGAATCAACCTGACACACGAAAGTTCAATTTTGTTCAATGGAAGAGTAAATATAAATGAAGCTATTGCAAATATCAATAAGCCGCTTGTAATAAAAATCTTCTTTCCATATTTATTAAGTATATTGCTGACAAAGTAATTGGATAAACTTCTTGCAATTACAAAACCTGAGAAAATAATTCCAATCCATAATCCGTTTGCACCTGTAGATTCTGAGTAAGTTGTTAGAAATGAAGAAATAATACCTAATCCTAATAATGCCGTAAAACCTGAAAGTAATAAACTGATGCCGGCTATTTTACTCATTTTCTTTAAGCTTTCCTGTAAATACAGTATATGTGTAGAAACCACAATAATACGGATTATTTAATATAAAATCTTTTGAGCTAATATCAGTTAGCTTTAAATAGTGTTTCCAGTCAACTTCATTTAAATCGGTTTTACCGGCATACCACAACATATCAAATAAAAATTTCAAAGCTTTTCTGTCGTTTTGGTTTAATGGAGCATTAATATCATATAAAAATGTTTTTGCCTTAATATCTTCTAAACCTGATTTTTCAAGCCAGTATTTCATGTTTAAAACATGGAATTTCGGGTCCATTCCGGAAGTGAATGGTGCATTTGCTGAGGAAGTTGAGTTTAGTTTGGATTCTAGTAAAGAATAACCGGGTAAAAGTTTTTGCGATGACCAGAAAAGTAATATTATTGAACCTCCGGGTTTTACTACCCTGCAATATTCATTAATTATTTGTGAAGGATTATCAGACGGACAACCCAGTTCCTTTGACCCTGACCAAACAGTATCGCAACTCCAAACCCAATCGAAGAAATTATCGGCAAAAGCTAAAGAATTAACATCCCCTTCAATGAATTTTATGTTCTTGTTCTTATTTTTAGCATATTGAATCATGTCTTCCGAAAAATCAAGTCCTGTTAATTTCCCTGATTTTCCAACATTTTCATATAACAATTTTGTTATTTCGCCCATTCCGCAACCTGCATCCAAGCCCTTACTTCCCGGAG
>CAZBSL010000100.1:5582-9201 GCA_964494265.1 uncultured Bacteroidales bacterium | reverse complement strand
AATTTTGTTATTTCGCCCATTCCGCAACCTGCATCCAAGCCCTTACTTCCCGGAGGTAACCCGAGGGAATTAATTATTTCTAATAGTAAAGGCTTCCTGAATTCATTTAAACAATTATATATAGATATTTCATTTTCCATTTTTTAAAGTCACTTTTAATTTCGCTTATTTTTTCCCAAGTTCATAAATCATATATAATGAATTCATTAGATTCTATTCGTTTATCGGGTATAAATATAGCAAATATTATTAAATCCAAATAAACAATCTGTTTAATGAAATACTTTTATACTTGGAAAATAAAGAACAATAAATGGAATAGATTAATTTTTTTAAATAAAGTTTGGAGTGAACTTTATCTTATTCTGTCAAAGGACAATTATTTCCTTCAGGCTATATTGTCATATCCGACATTGGGAAATTCATTTCTTCGGCATGCTTTGTTGATTCCAACATTGAGTATTTCTTTTCTCCGGCATGCATTGTTATCTCCAACAAAGGGCAATTTATTTTTCCACCATGCTTTGTCAGCTCCAACATTGGGCATTTCTTTTCTCCGATGCGGCTTGTACTCAACTTACAATGGGCATTTCTTTTCTCCGGCACAGGTTGTTCCCCTTAACAATAAGCAAATTATGAATTTTTAGCTATTTTTAATAAAAATGATTTTGGATATTGTGATTTTATTTATATTTGGAGAAAATAAAGAACAGTAATTTGAAAATGAAAAAGCTTTCAATCATATTAATACTTATATTTTCATCTTCCATTTTACGGGCTCAAAATATTGAAGACCTATCCTTTGGGACTGATACTACTTTTGAAGCAATGACCTGGAATATTGAGTGGTTTCCCAAAAACGGGCAAACTACCGCAAATTATGTAAGCCAAATAATTAAAGCTCTTGATGTCGATCTGGTGGCAATACAGGAAGTCAGCGATACCATATTATTCAAGCAAATGATAGAGGGTATTGATGGCTATGAGGGGTATTTTAAGTCATCCTGGTTCGCCGGGCTGGCCTACATTTATAAAACCGATGCAATTGACATCAACGATATTTATGAGATTTACACAACCGAACCTTATTGGAGAGCATTTCCACGATCACCAATGGTGATGGAATTAAGTTTTATGAATGAGGATTTTATTATCATAAACAATCACTTTAAATGCTGTGGCGATGGAATTCTTGACCCTTATAATGAATTGGATGAAGAGACAAGACGTTTAGATGCAAGCAATTTTATAAAGCAATATATTGATTCAAATTTCCCAAACGAGAGAGTAATCGTATTGGGTGACCTCAATGATATTCTGACCGATGAGCCGGTTAATAATGTATTTCAAGCATTTTTTGATGATCCTGACAACTACATTTTTGCTGATATGAATATTGCATTGGGAAGCAGTTCAAACTGGTCGTATCCCACCTGGCCTTCACATCTCGATCACATGCTTATTACCAATGAACTGTTTGATGAGTTTGAAAATGCGGGCTCTGATATTGAGTGTATTAGGATAGATGATTATCTTTCCGGTGGTTGGTGGGAATATGAATCGAACATATCCGATCATCGTCCGGTTGCATTAAAAATTAAAACTGATCAGGGTGCCGGAATTAATGAAATAAACACATCCGTATGTATTTTATCTAATTATCCTAATCCTTTTAAAAATGCAACAAACATCTTTTTTAATCCGGTGCAGGAAAATACAAAAATTGAAATCTACAATTTAAAAGGCCAAAAAGTATATTCTGAAAATATACCAAAAGGACAATCCTCGGTAATCTGGAATGCGGAAAGTTTTCCTAATGGCATTTATTTTTCTAAACTTATTTCAAATAGAAAAGTAATTGGTGTTTCAAAAATGCTTATTGCAAGATAAAAGTGAGAGGGTAGGGGTATAAGCCTGAAAGTTACGGTATGTTTGAGGCTTGCAGGAATAGCCGATAGTATGCGAATATGAGTTATTAAATCTTATTTTTGTTATCCATCGCCAGCTCAATTTCATTTTGTTTTTCTAACATAATCTCCATTAATTCAATTGCTGAAATTTCTCCTTTTTTCTTTAATAGATCTCTCGGAGTTTCGTCACCACTTTCAAATACTAATGATTCGGCACCGAATTGATCGAAGAAATAGCTTAATGAACTTATTTTAGCATCATATTGCCTGGGTTGTATGTTTGCCACATAGCCTGGAATATTTCGGCTCATAGAGTCAATCATTTCAGGGACTAAGCCCGGCATATTACCCATAAATTCCGGGTCTATTATATAGTAAATATCTTCCCAGGTCGAATGAAAATCAACTCCAAAATAAAATTTACCTCCGCTTGTTGCGACTTTGCTTTCCATGAATTCTTTGATTGCTTTAGTTTCCGGTTGATTAAATTCTTCCCAATCTCTATTTAAATCAATCCCACCGGAATTATGACGCCAGCAGCCGTTATCCACCCCATCAGGGTTAACAAGGGGTATGACATAAGTGTTAAAAGCTTGCCTGAATTTTTTTGCAATTTCGGTATCTCCGCTTATTGTCTCAACGAATGATTTCATTGTCAGATATCCGCTAACTTCTGGTGGGTGTTGACGGGATAAAACGATAATCATGTTCTCGTCGTTTCCATTCCCGATTTTAAGCATTTTTATAGGCCTTCCTTCTCGGCTTTTTCCAATTTGAGACATACTAATAAATGGTTTTAAAGCCAGTTTATCTATCCATTTGTTTACATGTTTCGATGTAATAAGTTCCTGTGCCGAAACCCATAATGTGTCAGGGCCTATCGAAAGCTTCATAGTTATATAGTCCGGCAATAGCCTTTCATTTTTTATTTCCGATATCATTCCTTCAATATAGTTTACGGAGTCAAGATTAGTCCAATTGAGGCCATCATAACTCAGTTTTGGATAATATCGGTGTTTGACACTAAGCAGATAAGTCAGCTTTAAAAAAACATCTTGCTTTGTTTCAGACCAGATTTTGAAAGCATACCAGGGACTGGGATTTATGGGTGTGTTTTCGGGGGTTATTAGTGCCGTAATGGTATCATTTGCATATACTATTCCATTTAACCTTGCTCCGAGAAAGTCATTTGAGCAATAAATTCCTTCACCCAAATCAAAGGTTTTTTTCACTTGCAGTTGCACAGGTAGGGTTTGAGTATTGACTTTTTGAATATATTCTTGCCCTCCCCACCTTGAGTTGAAATCACAAGCCCATAAGAAAGGGATTAAAAAAAGAAAGAAAAAGATATTTTTATTTTTACTGAAATTCATGTTTTAGATAATTAATTAAGATGGAGGTTTGAAATTCTGTTTACAATTGGGGTATGATTATTTTTTTTTAATTACAAAAATAACTATTATATCTTTATGTTTTTATTTCTTTTTTGCAATTCCAATTATTATCAATCTTCGAATCTATCTGTTTTCAAAAAATATTAATCATTATATTTCTTTACAAGTTCTCCAAATATTTTTTTTAAAATCAAAATTATTGAACTTTAGTTCGATAAGCTTTTATCGTCAATTCGTGCCATTTTGATAAATGATGGGCATGATGTCCTTTTATAAGAACAATGTGGTTTCCTAAAGGTTTTTTTAATAAATCTC
>CAZBSL010000100.1:3681-5482 GCA_964494265.1 uncultured Bacteroidales bacterium | reverse complement strand
TGATGTCCTTTTATAAGAACAATGTGGTTTCCTAAAGGTTTTTTTAATAAATCTCCCACATCATGCTTATCTGATAATTTTATTTTTACCTGTGTCCGGCATCGAAAATCCGAAAATCCGGGTCTTGTAATTCTTCCTTCGGCAAGCCATAATTTTTCAAGTCTTTCACCTCCAATTCTTAATAATGTTATATTTTGAGGTTCCATCTCACCCTGTATGCCCACTCCAATCCCTGATTCAAAATGTGATCTGATAATAAATTCATCAATCATACAAGGGGCAATAGTACAATGTGCAAGCCATAATGAGTTTTCTTTAACAATTATTTCGGCAGGATTAGCCATCCATGAATTCTTGTCTAAAAGCAGTTTTACCCATAACATGGCAAGGGTTGAAGGAATATCGCCTTCACATCCGGCTATTATTCCATCATTATTCAGTTTTGCAAGTGCAAGGCATCCGGTAATTTTATACTTAATTACAAGATCAAAACAACGCAAAGTAAAAGCATTGAGGTTTTCTTTTTTAACTATTTCTTTTATTGCAAGGTAAATACTTGCCGATTCCGACAACTCATCTTTTGTCGGTTCAATGATTTTCTCAGCTTTTTTTAAAAACGAACTTAGAACGGAATTAACTGCTTTATCGGAATACTTTTTTGATTGATGAAAAATATTTTCGGTTTCAAAATGAACAATTTTCGGGCCCCAAACATTTTTCACAATCTCAGGATGGGGATTACTTGCAACCAGCCAATCGGAAGCATTTCCGGCCATCCCGATCCTTGAGAATTGAAGCGCTTTTTGTGTTTCACCAAATTGAGCCGCTTCAATCATTTTGTTAATTCCCTGCTCATCATCAGGGCCATGCAGGAAAAAAATCCTTCCTGTTTCACCATCCTGAATTAAACGTGCAAGTACTTCCAAAGCAGCGGGAAGTGAATTATTTTCGGGATAAGCAATCAGAAAAACGGGTTCCTTGGAAACACTAATCTTTCTTTTTTCATAAAGTTCAAGAATTTTCTGCTCGGTACCTCCTGTAACCACAAAATAAAATAATGGGTTTATAGTGTCTATTCTGTCGGGTTTTAAACGTAGCCCCCCATAATTATTTAATGATTGAATATAACCGGAAACCGATCTCTCGAATTCATTTGAATCATGTAAAGCTGAAGATATTAGAAGATAATCGAAATTGACAGTATTGTTTTTCATTTTTTTAAATATTAATATTTAGTCAAAAATAAATGTTAATATCAAATATTTTGTGAAGATAAAAAAAACTGAATTAACAACAAACTTAATATTTCCGTAATCTTATATGCAATTCTTAGTAATTTTGGTTTTAAAAAAAACAGAAATAAAAAAGGTGTTTCAAATTAAAAAACCTGCAGTTAAGCGAAAAGCATTAATTATTATTGCCGGAGTAATTTGGTCTTTCGTTGGTATTTTATTAATTAACATTTCTTTCAGGTGGATAGTTTTATTGTCTTATTATGAGTTATTTATTGCTGTTGGAATCGGAGTTGTTTTTGCAATATTCATATCAATATTCGGTTTTAAGAAGATTGCAAAAAAAAACATTTCACGTATTATTTTATTACCGGAAAGAGTATGCATTTTTGCTTTTATTAAATGGGAAACTTATTTTTTAATATTAATAATGATCTCTATGGGTATATTTTTGAGAACATCTAATATGATTCCCGAAATGTTTTTGGTTGTAATTTACGTTGGAATTGGGCTTGCTTTATTTATCTCAAGTTTTGAATATTATATGGTATTGAGGAAGAAACTTTAGG
>CAZBSL010000100.1:0-3581 GCA_964494265.1 uncultured Bacteroidales bacterium | reverse complement strand
AGAACCATTTTCAATATCTCCGTCAACAACAGCATTTCTAAGTGTACCCGCCCAATATGCTTCAACCTCATATTGTGCATCAATGCGGGAAATATCTTCATTTTTAAGCTTTTCTAAAAGTTCAATTTGCAATTTTCCGAAATTATCCATTGCTTTATTATTTAAAGCTCTGACCGCAACCACAGGAAGTTTCGAACTATATTGAGGTGTGCTGATAGCTGTTCGCGCCTTTGCCTTTTTAAAAGCATCTTTAAATTTTGGATGGGCAGAACATTCGTCGCTCATCACAAAACGTGTTCCCAATTGCACTCCCGAGGCACCCATTAACAATAGATGTGCTATCATCCTGCCTGTTCCTATACCACCTGCAACAAATACGGGAAAATTATCAAATTCAAACAAAACTTGCTGCAATAAAACCATTAAGCTAACGTGGCCAATATGGCCTCCGGCTTCGCTGCCTTCAAGAATTAATCCGTCAACGCCATGATTTATCATTAATTTTGCAATTGATTCAGTAGATGCAAAGGCCATGGTTTTCTTTCCTGATTTTTTAATTGCTTCAACCTCGGCTGATTTTGGAAATCCTCCTGCAAAAACAACGAATTTCACATCTTTTTCTTTACAAATATCCAGGTGCTTTACAAAATTGGGAGCAATTGTAATGAGATTTACGGCAAAAGGTTTTTTTATATTTTCTATACATTTATCAATCTCTTTTTCAAAAAGTTCGGGAGGCATATTTCCGCCGGCTAAAACAGGAAATGCCCCATTATCGCTAACAGCTTTAACAAGATTGTAATCACTAATCCATGTCATTGCTCCGGAAATAATCGGATAATCGACACCTAAAAATTTCCTTCCTTTTTCCCAAATATTACTGATATCTTTCATTTTTCAAAATTTTATGATGTTATTATCTAAAAGTAATTCATAATCTAACAACAAAAATACTTTTTATAACTAAACTTAAACTCGAAGCAATGATATTATAGAAAAGTTATTTAGTGCATTTTATAATCCTAAGTTTATTATTTATGTCCTTTTTTGTAATTATTTCATTGTAACTTTTATTTTCTAATAATTTAATAATTGGTTCTGAGAGTTTTTCATTTATTTCAAAAAATAATAAACCATTCTTGTTTAAATGAAATTTTGCAAAATCAGAAATTTTCTCATAAAAAATTAATGGATTCTCATCTGAAACGAAAAGAGCTTCTTCAGGTTCAAAATTCAATACATTTTTTTTCATCATTGTTTTTTCCGATTCTCTGACATAAGGAGGATTGCTTACGATAATATCAAATTTCCCAAAACTTGCCCAACAATTTGGATCTAAAATATTTGCCTGAATAAATTCTATTTCAGCTTCATTGTTTTTTGCATTAGTTTTTGCAACTTTCAATGCTTTTTCTGAAAAATCAATGGCTGAAATTTCTGAATTCTTATGAAGTTTTTTCAAGGCAACAGCAATGCACCCCGAACCTGTACCAATATCTAATATTTTGCTAAATCCTTTTTTTTTCAAAACCATGTCAACAATAAATTGAACCAACTCTTCTGTTTCAGGCCTTGGAATTAAAACCGAAGAATTTACAATAAAATCAAAATCCATGAATTTCGTTTTTCCCAAAATATACTGAATAGGCTTATGGTTTTTTAAATCTTTTACGGCAAAATGAATTCTTAACAAACCCGATTCACTAATTGTTTTCTCAGGTTTTAAAATCGTATCAATTTTTGAAAAATTAAAATAATTATCAATGAGTATGTACAAAAAATTTCTACTTTCTTTTTCTGTAAATGTTTCATTTAACTCTTGAGTATAATATTCAATAATATCTTTTATTCTGTTTGACCGAACTTTCATAGACCGAAATTAGCGAAAAAAATGTATTTTTGAGAAAAAATCAAAACTTTAATTTATGAGAGGAGATATTTTAATTATTGATGATAACCATCGCAAGGCAGCAAAAGAAGTTGTTAAAATTATTTTATCGGAAATCGAAAGGCCGATACAAAAGTTTGTGATTTCGGTTGCAGGCGAATCGGGTGCAGGAAAGTCGGAGATTGCTGCATCTATTGCCGAAGTATTAGAGAAAAAAGGATTGAAATGTTTTATTTTTCAACAAGACGATTATTTTGTTTATCCGCCAAAAACTAATGCAAAAGCTCGCGAAAAAGATATTAGTTGGGTAGGAGAGAAGGAAGTAAAACTCAAATTGATTGATGAAGAATTAGAACAGATTAAAAAAGTCTTAACAATAATCAAAAAACCTCTCGTGATTTTTGAAGAGGATAGAATTGATGAAGAAACTGTTGACCTTTCTGACGTTGATGTTTTTATTGTTGAGGGGACATATACTACAGCCCTGAAAAATGTCGATCAAAAAGTTTTCATTGATCGTAATCTTAACGACACAAAAGCATCTCGTTTAAAACGAAACCGAGAAAAGCAAGATGAATATCTTGAAAGAATTCTTATGATAGAGCATAAGATAATTTCTGCACATAAAGCTTTAGCTGATATCATAATTACAAAAGATTATAACGCAATTAAATTATAAAATATGAATAAAAAGTTTAGCAGAATCGCTATGTTGAGCACTCACGGTTATTTCGATCCGGTTCCTCAACTTGGCAGAACTGATACAGGTGGACAGGTAGTTTATGTTTTGGAATTAGCTAAAGCTATTTCAAAACTCGGAATAAAAGTTGATATTTACACAAGATGGTTCGACAAAACTCTTAAACAAATAGACCCCGTTCCGGGCTATCCTGATGTAAACGTCATCAGAATTTATTCAGGCCCTTGGGAATTTATTCCAAAAGAATACATTTATGATGTTCTCCCCGAGCTAATTGAAAACATGAAACTATTTATTGAAGAAAATAATTTTGAATATGATCTGTATCATGGTCATTATGTTGATGCCGGAATTGTAACTATTGCAGTAGCCAAAGCTTTTGATAAGCCTGCTTATTTTACGGCCCACTCCCTCGGAGCCTGGAAACGCGACCAAATGGGTGGCGATCCTGATGAAATGGAAAAGAAATTTAATTTTAATCATAGAATTGCCGAAGAGATAAGAATTTTTAAAGCGGTTAATGCACAAACCGTTACTTCTGTCCTTCAATTAGAAAAGCTTGAAAAATTATATGATTTTTATGCCGATAACATTGTTGATATTCCACCGGGTGTAGATATTCACACTTATCATTTGCCTTCGGAGGAAGATAAAAAAAAGAAAACTGATTTACCCGAGAAATACATTTTTTGCATAAGCCGCATAGATACTAATAAAGGACATGATTTTCTGTTAAAAGCCTTCGACTTTGTTAGAAAAGAAATAAAAGATGTTGATCTTGTGATTGGTGGCGGCTCGCCCAAACCTAAGCAAAGAGAGATAGGCCTTTATGATAAAATGCGAAAAATCATCAATGAAAAAGGAATGGAAGACAGAGTTCGCCTAATAGGTTATGTTCCCGACGAATTAATGCCGACCTATTACCAGCAATCGGAAATGTTTGTTCTGCCTTCACTTTTCGAGCCGTTTGGCATGACTACTCAGGAAGCAATG
>CAZBSL010000099.1:0-10663 GCA_964494265.1 uncultured Bacteroidales bacterium | reverse complement strand
GTTGCCGGAAGTCGAAACTCAGGTTCAAATTTATGATCGCCGACTGCTGAAATTGCTTGTTTTATTGCCAACCAAACTGAAAATGAAAGCATAAAAGGTGGCTCTCCGACAGCCTTACTCCTTCTAATTGTATTTGGATTTGGGACATTTCTCAGCAAATCAACTCTAAAATCTTTAGGAATATCAGCAATTGTCGGAATTTTATATGTATCAGGTGAGTTGTTCAATAAAAAACCTTTATCATTCCATTTTATTTCTTCTGAAGTACACCACCCAACTCCCTGAATAAATGCTCCTTCTATTTGTCCAATATCAATTTCTTCATTCAATGAATTGCCGACATCATGCAAAATATCAGTTCTCAGAATTTCATGATGGCCTGTTAAAACATCAACTTCAACCTCGGAAACTGCCATCCCATAAGCAAAATAATGGAAAGGATTACCTTTTCCCGCTTTTGAATCATAATGAATTCCGGGAGTTTTATAAAAACCGGTTGCACTCAAGCTGATACGATTTAAATAAGCCATAGAAACTAATTTTTCAAAAGAAATTTTCTTTTCCGGAAATTCCTTATCAAAAACCTGATTATCTTCAAAGCAAATATTTTCTTTAAGAGAATTATGATTTTCCTCTCTATTAAAATGCTGCACAGCTATCTCAGTAAGGCGGGATTTTAGTTTTTCGATAGCAATTTTAACTGCCATACCATTCAAATCGCTACCTGAAGAAGCTGCAGTTGCTGATGTATTCGGAACTTTTGAAGTATCGGTTGGCGAAGACTTTATGTTTTCAATTTTTACACCCAACTCGGCAGCAGCTATTTGATTAATTTTTGTATATAAACCCTGGCCCATTTCAATTCCGCCATGATTTATCAAAACACTTCCATCCGTATAAATATTCACCAAAGCTCCTGCTTGATTTAAAAAACTTGTTGTGAAAGAAATACCAAATTTAACGGGTGTTAAGGCAATTCCCCTCTTAATAAAATCATTTTTTCTATTAAATTCATTTACACGATGAAGCCTGTTTTTATAATCTGAATCGATTAATAGTTTGTCATACAATTTGAAAAGTCTGTTATTTTCAATTTTTTTTCCATAATGTGTAATATTATTATTCTCAATTCCATAAAAATTTCTCTTCCTGACAATAGCCGAATCAATTTCCAAATACCTTGCAATAATATCAACACAATTCTCAATTACAGCCATTCCCTGCGGGCCTCCAAAGCCACGAAAAGCAGTATTTGAGGGCAGATTTGTTTTGTAAGCTTTCCCAATAACCTTCAGGTTGGGAATAAAATAAGCATTGTCAATATGAAATAAAGCTCTATCTAAAATTGCAAGTGATAAATCGGTTGCAGCACCTGCGTCCATATTCATTTCTACATCAAGAGCTTTAATGATTCCATCATTTCCATATGCAATTTTATATTTTGATAAAAACCTATGACGTTTTCCTGTAATTGCCTGGTCTTGTTTTCTGCTAAGATGAATTTTTACAGGCCGATCGCTTGCTTTCGCCAGCAAGGCCGACCATGCAGCATAATGGTTTGCCTGCGTTTCTTTTCCTCCAAAAGCTCCGCCTAATCTTGTAACTTCAACCCTTACAGCATTTTTCGAAACACCCAGAACCTCGGAAACAATGGCTTGGGTTTCGGAAGGATGTTGAGTTGAACTAAAAATTTTTATTTCATTTCCCTCACCCGGAATTGCAAGACATGATTGGGTTTCAAGATACCAATGTTCTTGTGCACCTGTTTCTAATTCACCCTCGATAAGATGTTCAGCTTCAGCAAACGCTTTTTCAATATTTCCTGTTTCAATTTTTCTCGGACTTGCAATAAGTGTATTTTTTTCAATTGCTTCTTCTAATTTTACAATGGGCTTAAGAAATTCATAATCAATATCAATTAACTTTTCAGCTTCAAGTGCAATCTCTATGGTTTCGGCAGCTATCAGATAAATTGCCTGCCCGATGAATTCAACCTTGTCAATAGCCAAACAAGGCTCATCGTGAATAACCGGACCCATTTGATTTGAACCAGGAATATCTTTATAAGAAATTACTGCATGAACTCCTTTTAAAGCTTTTGCTCGCTCACAATTTCCGGAAATGATTTTTGCATGTGCATAAGAGCTTGTAAAAATATGTCCAAAAAGCAGCATATTATTTACCTCAATATCATTAACATAAACAGATTCTCCGCTAACATGTTTGACTGCACTTTCGTGCGATAATTTTGGTGACATATTATTTTAGCTCTTGGTTTAAAAAAATATTAACAAGGTTTTTCATATTTGATTCTGTATTTTACAAAAGTAATAAATCATTTTACAATATTGCTTACCGAATTTCTGATGCGTGATACCGTTTTTTCGATGCTGACAACCGGATTAGTTTTAAAATGAAAAATATTTTGTACAAAAAATCTATCCAAGTCAATTAAATACTATTTTTGTAAGCAACAAAATGGAATAATGACATCTTCACAGGAAAACATAATATCCAGAATATTAATCATTGACGATTCTCCAACGAATATTGAAATTATCTCTAATATATTGAAGAAAAACAATTATCAGATTGCAACGGCAAAAAACGGGTTCTCAGGAATTGAAATAGCAAAGGCAAAAAATTTCGACCTGATACTCTTGAATGTTGAATTGCTTGATATTATTGGCTACGAAGTTTGCAATAAATTAAAAAGCATTTCTAAAACAAAAGATATTCCAGTAATTTTTCTATCTGAAAAAGAAGATGTTAAAAGTATAGTTAAAGGTTTTAAAGCAGGTGGGGTTGATTACATCGTGAAACCATTTGTTAAAGAAGAACTTCTGGCAAGAGTTGATGTTCACATTGAATTAAAACTTTCTTCCCAAAAACTGAAAAAAGAAAAAGAAATGGCTGAAGCTGTTGCTCATTCAAAATCAATGTTTCTTGCAAATATGTCACATGAAATCAGAACTCCTATGAATGGAATTATCGGAATGATTGACATTTTACAGCAAACAAATTTAGATGAAGAACAGCGAAATATTATTGATATTATTGATACTTCAAGTGAAAACTTGCTCACAATGATAAACGGCACTCTTGACTTCTCAAAAATTGAATCAGGGCAGGTTGAATTTGAGAATATAAATTTTAATTTAGAGAAACAAATTGACGATGTTTTGAAACTTCTAAATTTTAATGCTTATGCAAAAGGTTTAGAAATTTCATATAAAATTGCTCATAAAATTCCACAAACAGTTAAAGGTGATCCTGTAAGACTTAAGCAGATTCTAATAAATTTAATTAACAACGCTATAAAATTTACCTCAAAAGGTTCAATTAAAATTCTTGTTGAACCTGTGAGTGAAGACCAAAATAAAATTAAAGTTAAATTTAAAATAATAGATACGGGTATAGGAATTTCTGAGAAAGGAAAACAACGGCTTTTTAAATCTTTTTCGCAATTGGATTCTTCGACGACTCGAAAATATGGTGGAACCGGCCTTGGATTGGCAATTTCAAAAAGCCTGACAAATCTTATGGGTGGTGAAATTGGAGTTGACAGCAAAGAAGATATTGGTTCAACTTTTTGGTTTACAATTGTTTTCAACAAAAGCTTGGAAGACAACAAACAGCCTGAAACAAAAATTGAAACAAAAATTCTTGCCCCAAAAAGAAAATTATCCATACTCATTGCAGAGGATAATGAAATTAATCAGAAGCTTATTTCTTATAATCTAAAAAATATAGGGCATTCAGTTGATATCGCTGAAAACGGAAAAATAGCATACGAAAAATTTAAAAAAAATAAATATGATGTTATTTTAATGGATCTTAATATGCCGGAAATGAATGGGCTTGAAGCCTGCAAAATGATAAGAAATTACGAAAAAGAACACAATATTATTAACAAAATTAATATTGTTGCTATTACAGCAAGTGCTTTGGATGAAGATAAAGAAAAATTTAATAATGCTGTTAGCCTCAATGGATATATCAGTAAACCCTTCAAAAAAATCGAGTTATTAAATTTGTTAAATAAATTACAATTTGAATATTAAAAATAAACTTAGCAATATCTACAAAAATGGAAATTAATAGTGAAAGAAGTGGAAAGCATCAAGAACATGATTGGACAGGTAAAGTAATTTTGATTGCTGAAGACGTTGACACCAGTAATAAATTTTTCAGTGCTGCACTAAAAAGAACTAATGCAACTTTGTTATGGGCGAAAAATGGAAGAGAAGCTATTGATATTGTGCTATCAAACCCTCAAGTTGATGTTATTTTAATGGACCTTAATATGCCAGGATTGAATGGTTTTGAAGCAACTAAGAAAATAAAAGAAATTCGTAAAAAAATTCCTATAATAGTTCAAACCGCCTATTTATTATCAGGTGAGGAAAGAATGAGTTACGAAGCCGGAGCTGATGAGTTTATCTCAAAACCCATTAAATTCGCTATACTCCTTGAAACATTAAAAAAGTTTATTTAACTTTAAGCAATTCTAATTCAAAAATCAGTGGGGAATAAGGTGTAATTACTTTTCCTTTTGTAGCTGCTCCATAAGCCAAGGACGAGGGTATAATTATTCGTGCCTTACCTCCTTCTTTCATTTTCAAGATCGCCTCTTCCCAGCCATCAATTACTGTTCCTGCTCCAATTTTAAATGAATAGGGTTTACCTCTCTTTTTTGAAGATTCAAATTCTGTGCCATCAAGTAAAGTACCGGTATATTCTACTGAAACTTTATCGCCGGCTTGCGGAAATATTCCATCACCTTCCTTGATTTCAATAAAATACATACCACTTTTAGTAGGTTCAACTGTAATATTTTTTTCCTTAATGAACTTGGCAAACTTTGCCGGTTCTTCCTTCTTAGCTTTTTCTCTTGCAGCAACTTTTTTTCTTCTTAGCTTTTCTTTAAAATCGCGATATCCTTTTATTGACATTTTATCAATTACCTCAACTTCATAAAATAATGAAGTGTAAGGAGGAATTTTATCGCCATTTCCTCCTTCACCAAATAATAAATCAGACTTTGCTAAAAACCATGCTTTTCCATTTTCTCTCAACAAAGAAAAAGCTTCATCCATTGCATCTGAATTATGCCACATCCCAACAGTTAACTCAATAGGTTTTTCCTTATCATAAGTCGAAAACACTTTAAAACCGTCTAAACGCCATTGAGTAAAGTGAATATACAAAACATCATCCTTAACAATCAATGGGCCTGTTCCTTTTTCTTTCTCAAAATAATACAATCCCGATTCTCTTGGCTCCTCCGTAATATTATTTGCTGTCAAGTATTCTTCAAATACTTTATCCTCATTTTCTTTAAGTTGTCGTAAAAATTCCTGCTCTTCTTTTTCAACGATTTCTTTAGATTTTATGCTAAGCATTTTAATATCAAAATACATTTCCTTGTTATCTTTTATGTAATCAGGAATATGTGGTGCATGAATTGTAACTAAGAAAAATGAATCTATTCCAACGATAAACGAAGCAGAATCACCATTTCTGAGCATAGTAAAACCTTCGTACAAATCACCCTCGTAATCTGATTCACGTAGTGTAAAAACACGAGGTTCAGTGAGATCATTTGTATTATATAAAACTGTGTCTTTTGTTCCATACTTCATTTTAATGGTTAAAATATCGCCTGGTTTGGCAAGAACAGAGTCAGGGTGAGAGTCATGTATTTTGTAATATAATCCTGATCTTGTTTTTTTATATCCCGGATATTTTGATTCACAGGAATATAAAAAGCAAATCACTATTAAAAGGGAAAAATACCTGAATAAACTTTTTATCTTCATATTAGATAGAGTTAAAAAAATAATTATTAAACTTTTGTTATAAGATTATCAATAAACAACTTACATTAAATAAAATATTTTGTAAAGAACTTTTAAAATCAATAAAAAGCCCTGCATCTGTAATAAATTATTATGCAGAAGCAGGGTTTTTTCTTCAATATTTAAAGAGTTTTATCATGCGAAAACTTCCTATATTTCACAATAATAAAATATTATCTCAATTCCTATTCAGCATCAACAAGTTCAACTTCAAAAATAAGTGGAGAATAAGGAGGAATAGCGTTTCGGCTACCTCTCTCTCCATAAGCCAATACAGAAGGAATAATAAATGTTGCTTTTTCGCCAACTCTCATAAGCCCGATTCCTTCGTCCCAGCCTTTTATTACTTTTCCTTGTCCAAGCACAAATTCAATAGGCTTAGCATCGGGGTGATCAAATGATGAATCAAACTTTGTACCATCAAGTAAAGTTCCTGTGTAATGAACTTTTACTTTTTTTCCACTTTCAGCCTTTTTGCCTTTACCTTTCACGTTTTCAATGTAATATAAACCACTCTCAGTTGGTTCAACTGAAATATTATTTTCTTCAATGTATTCTGCTAAAACTAAAGCTTCATCTGTCTTTTTCTGTGCAATTCTATCTTGGTATTCTTTCATTGCTTGTTCTTGCGACATAGAATTAATGAATTTAATATCAAAATACAAAACGCTTGCACTATCAATAAAATCGGGTAAAGTTTTAAATTTAAATGTTTTCAAATAAATAGAATCAGCACTAACGATAAAAGTTGCACTATCGCCATCAGACATCATAGCAAGCCCCTCGGAAAAATCACCTTGAAATGTAGGAAGTTGCAAAGGTAGTTGAAACGGACCGGAGAGATCAGCACTATTGAACAAAACAGAATCTCCTGAACGATATTTCATTTCCAATGTCAGAATGTCGCCAATAACAGGTTTCAAGGAATCTACATTACTTTGTTCATGAAATTTGTAGAATAATCCCGAATCCGTTTCCGTGTATCCCGGATATTTTTCCGTTCCACAGGAAGTAATTAAAACACTAATTATTGCAAAAAGTGCAATACTAAATAAAAAATTTTTTTTCATCATCTTCTAATTTTAAATATTAATTTTTATCATTTATTTCAAGTAACTCAATATCATAAACTAAGCTTGCTTTTGCAGGGATTTTATTTCGATCACCCTGTAACCCAAAAGCAAGGTGCGAAGGTACAATAAATTTTGCTCTGTCTCCAACACATAAAAGTAAAATTCCTTCTTCTATTCCACTTTCTACACCTCCCCAGCCAATAAGAAATTCTTTTGGCCCGCTTTTTTCGGAAGTATAAATTACATCGCCTGTTAATAATTTTATGGAATAATTATATTTCGCAACTTTATTGTTCTCAGCCTTTTTACCCTTGCCATGCTCATAAATCCAATATCTAAGTCCGGTTCCGGTTTTGTTCATATTCCACTTATAACGATTGATAAAATCTTCAATTTTTTCATCCTCGCTTTCAACTAATTGTTTATTAACTCGTAGCAATGCTTCCTTAATATCTTTTTCGCCGGGCTTCTTGCTGTTTTTGCTATCATTTGGTTGACAGGAAAAACCTAAAGTTATTATCATTAAACCAAAAATAAATAATATTGAATTTTTCATTAGTTGTTTATCAGAGAATCTGTTGCTTTCTATTCAGAATATCTCAAACGGCTTTTATATTCAATTAATAAATTTTCAAATTTCTCGATAGTCTCGTTCAAAGAAATATATGAATTTGCACCAGCTGCATTATTATGTCCACCTCCTTCAAAATGCTTGCTTGCAAACTCATTTACACGAAAATTTTCTTTGGACCTAAACGAAATTCTTACAACATTTTCTCTTTCGGTAAATAGGGCTGCAAATTGAATACCTTTAATTGAAAGGGCATAATTTACAAGGCCTTCGGTATCACCAACCTGATATTTAAATTTCTTTAAATCAGACTTTGAAAGATAAATATAAGCTGTTGAAAACTCCTTTAAAACTTTCAATTTTTCGCAGAGACTATAACCAAGCAATCTTAGCCTGTTTTCTGAAAAAGTATCATAAACTAATTGGTGAATCCTTTTCCCATCAATACCCAAGCCGATCAGTTTTGCTATAATTAAATATGTGCTTTGATAATTACATAAATAACTTAGTGAACCGGTGTCGGTTATAATTCCAACATAAATACATTCGGCAATTTCTTTATCTATTAAATTCTCATAACCGATGCCTCTAATAAATTCATATATTAATTCTGCAGTAGAAGATGTTTCGGTTGTTGAAAATCTATAATCAATATCATTTTCAACTTTCGGGTGATGATCTATTAAAATTTTTATTGCTTTTGAATTTATTATCGGTTCCGACATGTTTTCCAAACGATGTAAATCATTGTAATCTAAGCAAAATATTATTTCGGCTTCCTCGACGATTTTCTTGGCTTTTACACTTTCTTTTTTATAAATCAGGATTTTTTCACAATTTGTAATCCATTGTAAAAACTCGGGAATATTATTTGGAATGCAAACATTTACATTATATCCGAGTTTGCTAAATAAACTGTATAATGCAAGCGATGAACCTATTGCATCACCATCAGGGTTTGTATGTGATGTAATTAATATATTTTTCGATTTTTTGAGTGTTTTGGCTACAACTGAATAATCCAATGATTTACTTTTTAATTGTTTATCGTTCATTTTATTAGAAAAAATTAACGCACAAAAATAACTTATATTTTCAATAAATTAAAAATTTTCTAATTTTGCTATCAATATTCAAACGTACAAATTTAAAAAAAAACAAAACGAAATGTCAGGAAAAATAACATTAACAATGGTTAAACCCCTTGCAGTTGAAAAGGGATATATCGGAGACATATTATCAATTATTATAAAAAGTGGTTTTAAAATCAGGGCGATGAAATATCTGAAATTATCAATCGATCAAGCAAAAGCTTTTTATAAAATCCATGAAGATAAACCATTCTACAGCAACTTAGTAGAATTTATGTCATCCGGCCCTATTGTTGCAGCAATACTTGAAAAAGAAAATGCAATTGATGAATATAGAAAACTAATTGGTGCAACGAATCCCGAAAAATCTGAAATAAACACAATTAGAAATTTATTTGGAACTTCTCTTGAAAAAAATGCTGTGCATGGTTCTGATAGCGATGAGAATGCTGAAATTGAAGCTGATTTCTTTTTCTCGAAACTTGAAAGATACTAAGCATAAAATCAGAACTCAGTATTTTGTATGATTCTATTATAAAAAATCGCAAGCCATTGTTTAAATACTTTAACCCAAAATGGAGTGTTGGAGTGTTGGATTAATGGAAAGATATCATAACATCAGGTAAGTATCATATCCAATACTCCTCTCGATATCTTGAAAAAATATACTTTTTAAACATATCATTGGACTTATGATTATGTTAAAATATCTAAATTACTGAGTTCTGAATTTATTTTCTCTTATTTCCCTTATCTTCAAATTTATATTTGAAAAAAATCTTCGTTATTAAATTAATAATGGCTCGTTATACCGGCTTATATTCGATAAAAGTCTTGTTTTTATAGAAAAGCATAATCCTTTCTATTTCATTATTATTTAATGCTTTAAGAGGGTTTTCCTCAATATTTTTAAAATTTTGGTTTTTAGTCCTGTTCTCAGATTCATCGTTGATTAAGGTATCCTGTATTATTTTTCCATCTTTTTCATCAGCATTCACTGAATTAAAATCTTCATCTATTATTAAATCCTTCGATGAATTAGAATTATTTTTATAGTTAATTTCCGTTTGAACTTCAATTTCTTTCCTCTGGGGTTCGGATTTTATCATTTCACCCTTTCCTGAAATCAACCATTCTGCATTAATGTCCGGAAAACGATTTAACAATTTTTGCACAAATTCAAGGCTTGGTTTATTTCTTCCTGAAATAATATGTGAAATACCTGAACGCTGAACGCCTATTTCCTCAGCAAATTTTGAGGAGGAAAGATTCTTGATTTTTAATATTAATAAAATTCTATCTAACATTTTTTTTTGAATTAATAAAAAACCATGTATTTTGTTTACAAATATAACACTTATCAGGTTTACATCGGTAACTTTTTATAATTAACATTTGTAACCTTTTATACAATGTCTAATTTTTTGAATTTATTATTTCATAATTTTCTTGCTATTATATAAAAAACAATACTATAGGCAATGATATTAAATTCATTTTTATAATAAATATTTGATTGAATAATTCTAAACATAAACTTTAATTAAAGCACTTTATAATACTGATATTATGATTGATAAATGATTTTTACAAAGATTTCTTAATAATTAATAATTGTTTACATTTTTTTCATTTATTATTATTAACATTATTTATGTTTACGTTTGTAACCCTATTTGCTTTATATTCTAACGCATTGATATTTTGATTCTTTAGTAATAATGATGATGTGGTGTTACATTTGTAACATCAACTAAGGGTTTTTTAAAAACTCATAGAAAATTGAAAAAGGAATTAAAAATTTCTTTGGAAATTTGAAAAATGGAATTGCAAATTATTAAAATTGGAATGCTAAAAATCTTATTTTCTCCCCTACCCTTTTCGTAGAAAACAGAAAAATAATATCTAAAAAATCAAATACAAAACTAATTATTCGACATCTTTATAAATAATTAATGGAATAAACCTTTCAGCTTTTTCGCAGCAAAAATAGATTTGCTTTTTTTTTATTAACAATTCATTGTTAATTTAATTTTCAATTTTAAAATATTTCGATAATTATTTAAG
>CAZBSL010000098.1:0-10700 GCA_964494265.1 uncultured Bacteroidales bacterium | reverse complement strand
TATCACGTACGGTTCTGTGAGAGGCTTGGGGTGAAATTCCCCTTGCCTACTCGGCTATTTGATATTTACCTGCCGTTTTCGATATAAAAAATTGCATATTTTTAGCGAGTTAAGTATTTGATACTCGTTTAAAAGAGAGTAAAAAGATTAAAAATAGAAATTAGGCGAAAAAGATTCGAGGAATAATTTTTAAGTTTGGGTAAACCTTCTTTCAAAAACATTGAGTTTAAAAAATTTCGAGTTAACGTACCTGCATTAGTAGTTAAAAGCCATAGTTGAACTTGCAGCCGTGTTAACCAATCCCGACACAATCGAAGAAACTGACATTTCGTTTCACTCAACTTCATCAACGAGTGATTTTCTGATTCAGGAAGATACTCTTCTGGGTTATTCCAAACGAATTATCAACTTCTATCTTCAGAAATATAATAATAATGTTCTGCTCGTAGCAAAAAAATGAGATATTGGAAAATCAACTATTTACCGGATGATTGAAAATAAGAAATTGTGATTTATTGGGAATTTTACCCCTGATTCAATAACTTATTTCTCCAAATCCTCTATTCTTTTTGTCAATTCTTGAATTATTTTTATTAGTTCTTGATTCTTAATTCTTAGAGAATTGATTTGATTTTGCTGTTCAAAATTCGCTTTATAATTATAGGTAACCATTTCATCGGTAAGGATTGCAAACCCTTGTTTCAAATCATCGGGTAATGAATTCGGATCAAGTTCTTCTAAGCCTTTATCTGTTTTATAATCGAACATTCCTTCTGTTTTAGCTCTCGGAGGGTATGCAAGTATTTCTTCTGTTACATTTCTGTCGGTAAAAGCAGAAGCACCCTGGTTAATTAAATTGTCGCAATAAACATTATTCCATGCACGCCCGTCAGCACCAAGATTATATCCTTTGTGGGATTGAGGAACTGTGTTTCCACCACAAATGATTGTACCATGACCGGTAGTATTGATATCAAGATTTACACCTCCCGTACCATAATGATAGCTTTCTATTCTGCTTACTTCATAGGTTGAATTTGGAGATTCTAACATCAAACCATATCTCGTAGAACCACCTCCATCGCTCACTAACATTCGTCCTCTTGAAGCAGAATTGGCAATTTCCAACATCTCATTTGGATCTGTTGTGCCAATACCGATTCTTCCTGTACTCAAATCTCCGTAAATCGCATTTCCAATATTAAGTTCATAGCTTGATGATATACTCGATGCATCTATGTCATACCCGATAATGATGTTATTTGCTCCATCCCAAATATTTTCTCCTGCATTATGTCCAATCAGGATATTATTATCAGCTCCTTCTTTTAACGAATGACCTGCCCTATATCCCAAAATAGTATTTCCCGATATATCAGTATCGCTTGCTAATCCACCGGAACCGGCAAAACAACCAATTACCGTATTCTCCGAACCGTTTTCATTTTTACTTAATGCGGCATGTCCATAAGCAGCATTATAACTACCGCTTATATTGTGAGAAAGACTGGATGCTCCAACTGCTGAGTTGCAGTGGCCGATTGTATTATCATAAAGTGATGAACGTCCTATTGCTGTGTTGTCTCCACCATTGGTGATATTATATAAAGAATTATTGCCTATGGCAGTGTTGCTTTCACCACTGGTGATATTATATAAAGAATTATTACCTATGGCAGTGTTTTTAAGACCTCCTGGACATAAATTTCCTGCACCTGCTACATCAACACCTAAGAACGTATTGCTATTATCATATAACCATTTGTCTGTTTTTATATTACCGCCCTTTAGAAAAAGGCTGCCGTCTATTGTTAATTTATCATCTAATGATGCAAAAGTCCCAATACCAATATTTCCTGTGTTTAAATTTCCGCGAATTGCATTTCCAATATTAAGTTCATAGTATGATCCTGAACTGTACCCTTGAATATCATACCCGATAATGATGTTATTTGCTCCATCCCAAATATTATCTCCTGCATTATGTCCAATCAGGATATTATTATCAGCTCCTTCTTTTAACGAATGGCCTGCCCTAAATCCCAAAAGAGTATTTCCTGATATATCAGTATCGCTTGCTAATCCACCGGAACCGGCAAAACAACCAATTACTGTATTCTCCAAACCGTTTTCATTTTTACCTAATGCGCTATATCCATAAGCAGTATTCATACCACCGCTTATATTGTGAGAAAGACAGTATGCTCCAACCGCTGAGTTGCAGTTACCGCTTGTATTATCATAAAGTGTAAACCGTCCTATTGCTATGTTTTTTTCCCCTGATGTATTAGAATAAAGAGCCTGGTCTCCAATAGCAGTATTGTATTGTCCGGTATTGTCAGTAGCAGTAGTACTTCCTCTTAAAGCTTCGTATCCAACAGCAGTATTAAAGGTTTCTTGCCCTGATGTTCTATTATCTGCATAATACATTGAATTATAACCAACAGCAGTACTTCTATTATTGGCTTTATTAGATATAAGGGCGCTGTAACCAATTGCTGTATTATAACTTCCTGTGGAATTTCCGTTAAGAGCACCGGCTCCAATTGCTGTATTTTCATTGCCGGTTGTATTGTCAAGAAGAGCATGAGAACCATTTGCAGTATTCCATTCACCTGAACTGTTAGCATTAAGTGCACTATTACCGGTTGCAGTATTATAATCACCTGTGGTATTTTCAAAAAGGGCTTCAAAACCGGTTGCTGTATTATATGAACCTGTGGTATTGTAACTTAGGGCTGAATAACCGTTTGCTGTGTTTTCTCTTCCGGTAGTATTTGCATATAGAGTCCCTGAACCATTTGCTGTGTTTTTATAACCAGTAGTATTTGAATAAAGTGATCTATATCCAACTGATGTGTTGAATTGCCCGGTATTGTTAGCAGCAGTGGTACTTCCTCTTAAAGCTTCATAACCAATAGCAGTATTATATGTTTCTCTCCCCAATGTACTGTTATCTGCATATTCCATTGCCTTATACCCAACAGCTGTACTACTATTATTGGCTTTATTAGATATAAGGGCACTGTAACCAATTGCTGTATTATAACTTCCTGTGGAATTTCCGTTAAGAGCACCGGCTCCAATTGCTGTATTTTCATTGCCGGTTGTATTGTCCAGAAGACTATGAGAACCATTTGCAGTATTCCATTCACCTGAACTGTTAGCATTAAGGGCACTATTACCGGTTGCAGTGTTATAATCACCTGTGGTATTTTCAAAAAGGGCTTCAAAACCGTTTGCTGTGTTATATGAACCTGTGGTATTGTAACTTAGGGCTGAATTACCATTTGCAGTATTTTCGCTTCCGGTAGTATTTCCATATAGAGACCCTAAACCATTTGCTGTGTTCTTATTGCCGGTAGTGTTTGAATAACCTGCCTGGTAACCAATAAAAGTGTTTTCATTATCCGATAGATCATCATTATAGCCTGCCTCTTCTCCTATAAAAACAGAATATCCTGTATTTTTTGGTTCCAGGCGTGAACCAACCATTACCCATTTTTCAGTACCTGCAATATCAAAACGGATGATATCCTCATCTGCACTTTCCTCTACCTGAATTTTAGTATCAGAATCGGCATCTGATATTTTGGTAACAGTAATCCCACTCATTCCGTTGGTAACTTCCAACGAACCATTTATTTTAATGTGATTTGATGTAAAGTCACCATATATCAGCGGAGATGATGTATTAGAGTTATCAATATAAAGTTTACCTGAGCCTGTTTCATTATATCCTGCATTATATCCCAGAAATACATTAGATGAACCACTAATATTATTACGACCCGAGTTCCTGCCTAAAAATGTATTTTGAGATCCGGTAATATTTTCACCTGCATAATATCCAATTAAGGTATTTGAAGAACCTGCTGTATTATCATAACCGGTGGAATATCCAAGATAAGTATTATATTCTCCCGATGTATTTAATCGTCCGGCATCATTTCCAACGAAAGTATTATAATGTGCACCGGTAATTGAAGTACCGGCTCTGAATCCAATTAGTGTATTATCATGTCCTGAATTAATTGATTTCCCTGACTGATAACCTAAGGTAGTATTCTCGGAACCACTTGTTAGGGCAACAGCAGTTTCAACACCGACGAAAGTGTTTCCCGTACCTTCGTTATGAATTAGAGAGCTTGGTGAAATTCTTACCCAATTCGTACCGGAAACACTTTGATTAATATACAAGCCGGTATCATTATTTGTTTGAAAAACAATTAATCCATACGCGGGATTAATTATTGCAATCCGTTGAGTTTCGGTTAATCTTGGAATTAATAAACCTTTATCATCGGATGATATATCCAGCATAGAAGATGGATGAGGCTCATTTCCGGTTTCATTTATGGCTACACCTTGTGCAAAAATGCCGGTAATTGCAAAAGCAAAAACTGTTAATAATAATAATTTTTTCATAATTTAATTTTTTAAATGTTAAGTACTTTGATTCAAAAATACGACCATGATGATGTTAAAACAAGTGTGCCTGAATAACCGGCTGGTAATGCCGGATATGAGGCAGGTATATTTTATCATCTGGTAGCTATTTATTTTTATTAAAATGATCATTGAATGACTATCTTTTTTACCTGATTAAAATTTCGCCCACTTAATTGAATAAAATAAACCCCGGGAGCTAATTCTTTCAGGTCAAATTGTTTTGTTAGTAAGTTTCTTATTCCTTCTATTTCAAAGAAGCAATAATCATTTCCATGAATATCTACTACTTTCATTTTTACATCTCCACTTATTCCTTCGAATGAAATATTAAATATTCCTTCGGATGGATTTGGATAGATTGTGAATGAAGGCCTTTTATTTTCATCAGATATTCCACTTGTTGAGAAATTTAACAAACTGTATTCACCATCTTTTTCCGGGAAAACTTTGGCAGTATATGCATCACCATAAGGATTTGTAAATGAATAATCAGTTATTAAATATTCCCTGTTTTCGTTTTTGATCCAAACTTTTATTGTAGGTTCGCTTCCACTTTTATAAAGATTACTAAACACCGGAATAGGGTTCTCAAGAGTATTATCCGAAATAATAATTCCTGCTCCCGAAAGATTTTCTCCATCAAAAACAGCAATTTCATCGCCTGCTTCTAAAACTCCCGCCTCAAAATATATTGTCCAAACCGAATCAACAGGATTAGCATTTGTGATAATAAAATGCTCAGGTTTTGCTTTTATATTTGCTAATAATTGTTTTGTTGCTTCAGGATAAATGAGTTGGTCTTCTCCGGTCATTTTTACGAGATAGCCTTCGCCGGATTGCATATCGCCAATACCGTTCACCCAAACCGGGCCTATTTTTCTGAACATATATCCCGCCGTATTTCTTACAAATTCAAGATTATCCAATACTTCCGCAAATGCATCGGCAGTATTTACAGGGTTTTCAGGTAAAAAACTTATAATTTGATAACCTAAAAGCAATCCGATTGGTGTTTGCGGGTCAATTACTTCCCCCGTTATTGATAAATTATCCGGCCCGTTCATCTTAAATAAATATCCTTCGGTAGTCACCCAATCGCCAATGCTGTTTACCCAAATCGGGCCTATCTTTCTTAACATATAACCGGATGTGTTTCTGATAAAATCTAAATTGCTATTCAAATTATTTGCCATTACATCAAGCATGTTGGGGCTTTCAGGAATAATATATGATGAAACAATTTTATAACCAAGAGAAAATGAATACTGTTGTGTTGGTGATGTTGAGGTGTTAAAATGAACGATAAATCGCGCCGGATCATCGCCGGTATTTGCTGTGAAAATATAAACAGGATTCTCGTAAAAGTCAGTAATTATACCTGTTTGAATATCTTCCAAACTTATCGGTATATCGGTAAAACTTTCCAATTGGTAAGCACTAATGGTGTAAGCTCCGGATTCGACTACTTCATAGTTTAGAGTAACATCTATACTACTACTTAGAAGTGCTTCCGGAAAAGTGTTTATTGCCAACCCAAAATCGTCTGACGTTTTTGAATATAGATGATTTATATTGTCGTTTATCAAAAATTTATATGCATCAAATTCGCTATCAAATACATTCGTTGCATTTTCATTAAAACAGATAATTGTTTCATCGCTAAATACTACGCCTTCGGCAATCAATCTTAATGAATTAACTTCAGGGTCTCTATAAAAAGGCTGGGCATAATGTGTCCTTGCCGAATTACCCATAGAAAATATTCCTGTATTTCCCGGAGAATCAACTTTTAAGAAAAAGCCCTGCCCGGGAGCAATATATTGTGTTGCTCCGTTTATTCCTGATCCGCCTCTAACATAAACAGCAAAATCACCGAAACCTTCATTTAGTGAATTGTCCCAGAAATAAAATGCGTTTCCAAGGTTGTTAAGGGAAACCCCATTACTTTCAATGTTTATAGTTGAAGGATATGGATTTCCAACCAAATTGTATCCATCGTAATTTGCCGTAGAATTGTTTGTATAAGTTAATCCGCTAATGCTTTGAATACCTGTCAGAAGATTGCCTGAATAATAAACAGTGTTATTTCCTTCAAAGGAAGCTGCATATCCCTGCATAATATTTAATGGAATATTTGGCGAAAGAATTGGAATAAAACTGTTTATGGTTTCATTATAAAACAAAAGTGAGGCAGTGTTGAAAACAGTTGAAAAAACATTTTCTGCCTGTGGGGTAACATAATGCCAAATATCCTGTACTGCTACACCTCCTGTAAGAAATTGCTCAACAGTAAATGACCCGCTTCCATTAATTGTTCCGTTATCAAGTAATGAGCCTGTTCCGTTAATATCCGATTTAATTGTAAAATTACCGGTATTTAAAAAATTTCCATTTAATGTTAATTGCTTCTCAGGCATTACATTAAAATTTCCGGCTGCAATATAAAGCGCATCCTTGCATATCAGGTTTCCGTTTAAGTTAAGCTCGTTTAAGTTTTTATCAACAAGCATATTGTTAAAGGTGTTTGTTCCTTCAATACTTTGTGCTTCCGTGCCGGAGAACTTAATTGTTCCTTCACCCAGATCAAGTAATTCATTGTTGTTGATCCAATTACCCTGAGCATTAAGATATGTACCTGATGTTGCCTTAACATGAGTGTTTTCATTTATTACTAATTGAGCTTTTGTTGTTTGAAAATTACAGCATATCATTGTTACTGTTATGCTCAGAAAAATTATTTTTGATTTTGTTTTCATAATTGTTTTTTTATGTTGCGAATTGTTAATTTTTTGCACTAAGGTAAGGAATGCAATGTGTGCATATCAAGTATGCTTGAACAAGAGGTAGGATTTTCAAGATAATTGGTGGGGATGATTTACCGGATGGTAAAATATATTTGTATATTTGCTAAAGCAGAAATTTTTTTAATTCTTTTTCAAATGAAAACATCTGAATTTAAAAATACATTTAAGTTAATTTTAGTACTCATTATAACTTTGTATTCCTTTGAATTATTATTATCCCAATCTCTGGAAGCGGATAGTCTTTTGAAAGACTATGACAAAATGAAATCATCTGAAAAAATAGACACACTTAGTAATCTTTCAAAGTATTTCTATTCCTCTAATCCTGATAGAGCAATAGAATATGGAAAGCTTGCAATTGAACTTGCAGATAAGAAAAAAGATATAAATAAGCAAGCATATAACCTTAGAAATATTGGTTTAGCCTTCTATATAAAAGGAGAGAGAAAAAAGGCGTTGGAGTATTTCACAAACTCATATAAACTGTATGAAACTTTAGGAAACAAAAAAAAGATGCTCCTTTTAAAAAGTAACCTTGGTTTGGTTTATACAAATTTGGGAGAGTATGATAAATCTATTGAGGCATTGCTTGAAGCTGAAAAAATATTTGATGGGCTTCCAACCGAAGGTTTAGATCCCAATACCCTGATAAGTGTAGCAGACAATTTCACACACACAGGCAAAGCCTATTTAAGAATAAAGAATTATTCAAAATCTCTTTATTATCATACGAAAGCAATGGAGATATATGATAAACTAAATAATTATGATGATGTAGCTAATACATATAATAACATTGGTAATATATATTTTAGACTTGATAAATTCGATACTGCAAAAATAAATTATTTGAAAGCATTAAAAATCTATAAAGACAAAAACGATCTAAAAGGTTTGGCTCATGTTTATGGCAGCATAGGAAATATTTATTGGATTGATGAGAACTATGACTCGGCTACTTATTGGATAAAAAAATCGCTTTCAAATTATAAGAAAGCAAAAAATATTACCGGAATTGCTGCTATGCTGAACAACCTTGGGGGTTTATATATCCACTTAAAAGAGTATGAAAAATCGAAACAAATGCTTGATGAATCTCTGGAACTTGCAAGGGCTATAAACAGCAAAATCCGTATCCAACAAACACTCCTTGCCATGTCAGATCTATTTGAGGCAACGGGCGAGTACAAAAAATCAAGGAATTATCTTTTACAGTATTCCCAAATTAAAGATACCATTTATAATGAAAATAGTAGCAGGCAAATAGCTGAAATGCAAACCAAATATGAAACTGAAAAGAAAGAAAAAGAAATTCAAATACAATCCCTAAAACTAAAAAGCCGCGAAAGAATAATCATTTTCATAGTTGTATTTATTTTATTCATTGCCGTATTGGTAATTTTATTGTTTAATCGTTTTAAATTGAAGCAAAGAAATTTTCAAAATGAACTTGAGAAAAGTAATCTTGAAATTGAACAAAAACTACTGCGATCGCAAATGAATCCTCATTTTATTTTTAATTCCTTAAATTCTATTAAAAGCTTTATCATCGAAAATGAACCTGATTCTGCTGAAATATATTTGGGGAAATTTGCAAAATTAATGCGATATATATTGGATAATTCACGTGAGTCTTTTATTCCGGTTGAAGACGAAATTAACACATTGCAGCTTTATATGGAATTGGAAAGAGTACGATTTAGCAATAAATTTGATTTTAATATTAATATTGAACCTGAAATTGATGTTGAAAGAACCTACATTCCACCGATGCTTATTCAACCTTATGTTGAGAATTCAATATTACATGGTATTACAAAAAAAGCAGAAAAAGGAATAATTAATATTGAATTGAAAAAAGAGAATAACATAATTAAATGTTTAATCATTGATGATGGTGTTGGAAGAAAAGGATCACAAAAATTGAAAAATCAACAAAAAAGAAAACCCCTGGGGATGCAGCTTATTAAAGAACGTTTGGGGTTAATAAACAAGCAAATGGCAGAAACAATTTCAGTTGAGATCATAGATTTGAAAGATGAGAACGGAGATGCCACCGGCACCAAAGTAGAATTAAATATTCCTTTTGAAATTGAGTAAAAAAATACAAACATGATAAAGGCGTTAATAATTGAGGATGAAGAAAAAAGCAGAAGTTCATTATTGAACAACATTAAAAAATATTGTCCGAATGTAAATGTTGTTGCAGAAGCTGTGGATGTTAAATCAGGAATATCAAAAATATTAAAATATAAACCGGATCTTGTTTTTCTGGATGTACAAATGCCCGATGGTACCGGTTTTGATTTATTGGAAAAACTTCCTGAAATTAATTTTAAAATAATTTTTGTATCTGCTTATGATCAATTTGCAATAAAAGCATTTAAATTTAGTGCAATTGATTACCTTTTGAAACCTGTTGATCCGGATGACCTTGTTATAGCAGTAAAAAAAACAACTGAAATAGTTGAATCAAAAACGCTAAACGAAAAACTTAAAGTATTGTTAGATAACAAAAATAGTTTTGAAAAAATTGCATTACCTGCTTTTGACGGAGTAATTTTTGTAAAAATTAAAGATATAATCCGCTGTGAATCCGATCGCAATTACTCCATGTTTTATTTAAAGAATAAAGAAAAGATACTTGTAACCAGGACTTTAAAAGAATATGATGAAATGCTATCATCAATGAATTTTTACAGGGCCCATCATTCTCATTTAATAAATCTTGCGTATGTAAAGAAATATGTTAAAGGTGAAGGTGGGTCAGTAATCATGGAAGACGGAACCGAAGTAGAAGTTTCGAGAAGAAGAAAAGAAGGATTAATGTCGATATTACTTAATTAAGAAGGAGCCGATGTTGGGACAAAAAACCTAATTAAACTCAAAATTTAGTAATGCATTAGTATAATGCCGATGTATATTTGAAGCACCAGATAAAGAAAAGCAAAACTATCTTTAGTTTGACACCGTAATCGCCTATTGTGCTATAAGTCAATATTATGTAAAATCACGTTTCGCACTACATATTTTGGAAAACCTAAAAAATCACTATTAGTTTATAAGGAGTTAATAAGGTTTTGGGGTGAATAGTTGTCAAACTCGTGTTGTAAAGTTATGCCTGAAATTAGTAAAGAAAATATCAGAGAATCAATTTATTCGAAGTTTTTTCAAACTGCCCTTTTCGTGTTTAAGAAGCTTTTCAGTTGCCGGAGAAAATGCTATGGATGAAATATTTTTAATATTTTTTTCTAAATAGATCAGAGTTTCTTTCGAGTAAACATTATATAATTCTTTTAATGACCAACCAACAGCTTTTTGTACATAATATTCATTATCAACTAATAAATTGTCGATGAACTTAATTATTATTTCAAAATCCAATATTGTTTTTTTTGTTCTGCTGAAATATAAAAGACTCACGAGCGATTGCCTTTTATCCCA
>CAZBSL010000097.1:3302-10971 GCA_964494265.1 uncultured Bacteroidales bacterium | reverse complement strand
ATATTTAGAAGGACTTTTTCCTGAAGAACCCTTAGCAAGTGTTTCAGCAGAGATTTTTGAGTATAGTGATACAACTGCCTTACCGACTATAAATTATTTTTATGCGGTTACGGCAATATTAGAAGGTGATGCTCAAAGCCCTTATTCAAATATTGAGGAAGGCTGGGTTAGTACCGGTTTCGTAACAAATGAAATTAGTGTTTATCATGGTACAACTCCGGTAATTGACGGAATAATTTCTGAAGGCGAATGGGATGATGCTTTCTTGATAGACAATTCCGATTTTTTGGGAACCTATGACAATACAATTATTCCTGTTGGAAGTGTGATGGGATATTTTAAATCAAATGATTCAAATACGGAACTTTATGTTGCATATATAAATTATAATGATGTAGTGCTCGCAGACCATGATGAAGTAGCCTTATATATTGATGATAATAACGATGGTACGTTTCCTCCTCCCGAAGATTTGTCGGAGGGTAATTACTGGGCTGCACATTACGCAAGCGGAGACGTTATAAAATACAGACCAATATTTAATACAGGTGGAGTTGGCGATGTGATTTATTTAGATGCTCCTCAAATAGCTGTATCCAATTCAGCCGGTTATGTTGTTTATGAATTTGTAATTCCTATCGGAACAGAATATTGGGAATTAAATCCCAGCCCTGAAGGGAAATCATCATTAGCTATTTTCGTTTTAGATGACCCGAGTGCGTTTGATGGTTGGTGGCCTTATAATAATCAAAATTTATTTGCTCCCGAGGGTTTTGGAACCATGAGCCTTAATGCCGTGAATGAAATTCCTCCGGCTCCCGAAAATCTTTGCGCCTCAATTAATGAAAGTACAGCAATTATCGAATGGGGTATGCCGGAAATTAATGATTTCAGCTATTTCAACATTTATAGTGAATTTAACAGAGAGTTTTCTTTGCTTGGAAATACTGAAGGCACACAGTTTTTATACGACTTCCCCGAATATGGTTTATACCAATTCTATGTTACAACGGTTGATAATTCAGGACTGGAATCAGATCCTTCTGAAATTATTGAAATAGAATATGGTGGAACTATTGGACAAGATATTAGCTTACATGAAGGTTTTCAATTCATTTCTTCATATATTATTGCTCCTGATCCTGATATGATGGTTGTTATGGCTGATATTTTAAATGATAACCTTGTTTTTGCAAGAAATTCTCTCGGCCAAACATTGCGAAAAATCGGGCCGAACTGGGTAAATGGTATAGGAAACTGGATTATTGACGAAGGCTACCTCGTAAAAATGAATGCTGACGACTCTTTTACAATCGAAGGCATCAGAGTAAATTCCTCAATAGGAATTCCGGTGCCGGCCGGGTTCAAATTCGTTAGTTATTTCCCTGAAAATGCTATGGATGCACTATTAGCCTTTGGCTCAATCATAGGTGATGACTTGGATTTTATTAGAGATTCAGAAGGTACGATGATTAGAAAAATTGGCCCTAACTGGGTTAACGGTATTGGCGATGCTATGCCCGGCGAAGGTTATTTGGTTAAAATGTTTGCTGATGGTGAAATAGTTTATCCGGTTGCAGCAAAATCAAGTGGATTGCTTAAAGTAAAACCATCTCACTTATTTTTCGAAGGTGGTAACGCTGCCGAAGCTGTTTATACACTTTACATTAAAGGCTTAGAAATTGGCGATGAAGTTGCTGCTTATAACGAAAATGTTATTCTCGGTTCAATGACAGTAACTTCAGACAATGCTTATAACAATGCACTTCCAGTATTCAGCGAGTTGACTAACGGAACAGGATATGTAGCGGGTGAACCTATTTCATTGAAAGTTTGGTCTGATGACAAGCTTATTATTGCCGATTTCGAAATGGAATCAGTTTATAATTCTTATATATCTGATGTTTATCCAAGCAATGATGGTGAATATAGTGTTGTAAGCATTACAAAAGATGCTACTCTTACAGGAGATTTGCTAGTTTATCCAAATCCTGCAACAAATATGATTTATATTTCATCACCAAACCAAATCAATAATGTTGTGATTTTTAACTATGTAGGCCAATCGGTTTATGAAGGAAATAGCCCGCAAATCAATACAAGCAATTTCGAAACCGGTATTTATATTATCAGGATAGAAACTGATAATGGTATTGAAACATTCAAAGTTACAATAAAATAATGTTAAAAATGCGAATCAAGTGTTGAAAGTACATATGGCAGGTTTTCATATCCAAGCCTGATCTGTACGTATAAGGATTTTACGGGTGATAATCATTATGAAAACTCAAACTTGATTCGCATTAATAAATGTTTCAAAACTAAACATGTAAAACATTATGAAAAACAATAAGAAAAACATCATCTTTATTTTCTTGATATTCCTATTATTAAGTGTATTTCAAACAACATTCTCACAGGAACGAACTGAAGTAAATATTCCCGATATTCCCGGCTTTTATACATTGAAGGCTGATTTGCACATGCATACAGTTTTCTCTGATGGTTCTGTTTGGCCGACTGTAAGGGTTGAAGAGGCATGGCGTGATGGTCTTGATATTATAGCCATCACTGATCATCTCGAATACCAACCTCATAAAGATGATTTGCCGACTAATCACAATCGCTCGTATGAGTTGGCATTACCTTTGGCAAGATCCATGGGAATAATTTTGATCAAAGGAGCAGAAATTACGAGGAATATGCCACCAGGACATTTTAATGCAATTTTTCTAAAGGATGTTGATTTGCTTGATACTGAAACATGGGAAGAAGCTTTACTCGCTGCTTTTGAGCAAAATGCATTTATTATTTGGAATCACCCAGGTTGGACTCAACCTAATGAAATTCCAATTTGGTATGACGAACATTCTGAAATTTTTCAAAAAGGATGGATGAATGGAATCGAAATAGCCAACGAATTTTCATATTATCCTTTGGCTTATCGCTGGGCTATTGATTCTAATCTTACAATTCTTGGGAATTCGGATATTCATCCTCCTGTTTATCATTATTATAATTTTGAAAACAAAGAACATAGGGCAATAACCTTGGTTTTTGCCAAACAAAAAACAAAAAATTCAGTTAGAGAAGCACTTTTTAACAGGCAGACAGCGGTTTATTACAAAAATAGAATTGTCGGAAATGAAAAGTTTCTTGAGCCTCTGTTTCTCGAATCCGTTAAAATTATTTCACAAAAACCCGTATTTCAGGACAATAATAAAATAAATATTCGAATTCATAATTATTCTGATATTAATTATTCACTTTTAGCAGACACAAGTTTTAAAAATTTCAATTTTCCTAAAAAATTAAACTTACCTGCTAATAAGACAATTATGCTAAAAGCAAAATCAAACAGTGAATTGAATCCCGGAATAAATAGGATTGAGTTACCATATTTTGTTTCCAATCTTGAAATTTCTCCGGGTGAAGCTTTGCCAATCAATTTTAAATTTGATGCTTACTCCATGAAGGGAATTAAAATTCTTCCGGAAGAAAAAAATGCGGATTTGTATAAAATTCATAATCATAAAAATGCTGAGTTTGATTTGTTTTATACAATTGACGGCAGTAATCCATGCCAATCGTCATTTAATTGTTCAGAAGCTTTTGAATGTAAAGATGGTATTGAATTAAAAATTGCTGCTTATATTGGTGAAGAACAAATTGGAGAAATTATCGAAAAAGATTTTAATCCACATCTTGCGATCGGGAAATCGCTGGAACTGAAAAATGATTTTAGTTCATCGTATTCAGGGGGTGGAAAAACTGCAATTATTGATGGTGTAACTGCTTCAATTGATTATAAAGATGGGAAATGGCAAGCTTATAGATTTGATGATCTTGAAGCTGTGATTGATCTTGGACAAGTTCAGAAAATTAAATCGGTGAGTATAAGTTTTCTGGAAAATAATTATTCATGGATATTTTTACCTGAAGAAGTGAAAATATATGTTTCAAAAAGCGGAAAAAAGTTTGAAGCGGTTTTTAGTGAAAGTTTTACGCCAGATCCAAATTCCAGAGAATCAAGAATAGTAAAAGTGTCGGCTAAACTCAAAGAGGTAAATGTCCGATATATTAAAGTTATTGCTAAAAATATTGGTAATTGTCCCGAATGGCACCCAGGGACAGACAAAAAAGCATGGCTTTTTATTGATGAAATAATTGTAAGATAAATAAAAAAAAGCCAATCTATATAAAATGGATTGGCTTTAGTAAAAGTTAGCTTAGAGTTTATAATAGAGTAATTGGGTCAAGATTTTCCGACTCAATATCTTTAAAATAATTTGCAGTTCCAACCATTAATTCAACAGTTGCTGCATCATCGCATACAATTATTCCTTTGGGGTGTAATTGCAATGCACTGATAGTCCATAGATGATTTACGCTTCCTTCGATAGCATGTCTCAAAGCTCTTGCTTTACCATGCCCGTTAACGATAATCATTACTTCATCCGCTTCTAATACAGTCCCAACACCAACAGTTAAAGCTGTTTTAGGAACTTTTGTAATATCATTATCAAAAAACCTTGAATTTGCTATAATTGTATCGTGAGTTAAGGTCTTAATACGGGTTTTTGAATATAAAGAAGAACCCGGTTCATTAAATGCAATATGTCCATCAGGCCCTATTCCGCCAAGGAATAAATGAATACCCCCAACATTTTTTATTTTTTCTTCATATTCAGTACATTCTCTTGTAAGATCTTCGGCATTTCCGTCAAGTATGTTTACATTTTCTTTCTTAATATCAATAAACATGAAAAAGTTATTCCACATAAAAGAATGATAACTTTCAGGATGGTCTTCAGCGAGGTTTACATATTCGTCCATATTAAATGTAATAACATTTTTAAACGAAACTTTTCCGGTTTCATAAAGCTCAATCAATTCCTTATACATTCCCAATGGTGAAGAGCCTGTTGGTAAGCCAAGTACATAAGGTTTGTTTTCATTAGGTGAAAATTCATTAATTTTTTTTGCTACATAATTTGCAGCCCATTTCGATACGAGATCGTAATTCGGTTCAATAATAACTCTCATAATTTAGTTTTTTCTTTAAAAATTTATATTTATTATAGTTTTACATATATTTTAAAATTCACGTTTTTTTTTAACATCAGGCTTGGCCTTTTATATAGTGTTTGCACGAAAACTCAATATTTTGGAGTGCTTAGTCAGAAAACGTCAAGTTCGAGGCTTGCGAAGATCAGAAAACCATGAGTTTACTATTGTAAATGATTGGTTTTATGAACGAGCATAACGATGAAATTGGCATTTTCTGGCAAGCACTATATAACTTTCTTCATTCTTTCGATAAGTTCATTACCAAGATTTGTTTTCTTAATAATATGTTCTTTGATTTCGGAGACAGTACTGTTGCTTTCAAACTTTCCTCTTACTTGTTCAAAATCTATGTTTTTATCAGTTTCTTCCCCGTCCATACCAAATCCTGTTTTAGTATTAAGTCCAAATTCTTTTTTAGCATCTTCATAAAGCATATTATCTAAATCCGTAACACTTTTAATCCATTTTTCAACAAGTTCAATAATATCCTGAGAGGTTATTTCATTAATTTTTTTACCAATACGTTGTTGAAATATATTAATCACCCATGTCCATTCGTATGTATAATAATTATCATATATTGATTTGAAAAAGTTGTCAATTTGTTCAAGTGTAGTAATTTTCTTGTTTTCAATTTCAGAAAGCATTTTACTAATGATTACTTCAGGAGCTATTAATCCAGCTAAATCAACCCATTTTCCTGTACCAATTGGAGTATCAGGTTCTAATCTATTTTGAATTTCTTTATTGTTTTTAAAATTTGTTTTTTCAAGTCGTTTAATTACAGAGTTTCCCAGAAATTTATTAATCCCTATTTCGTATAATCTAAGCCCTTTGTTAAGTGAAGGATTAAGAATTTGACATCTTTGATAAAAATAATGATCCGATGATTCTCCCGATGACTTTTTCAATCTTTTTAGAATAGCAATCCCCTTTATCATCTTTTGGATGGTGTATGGGCTTAAAAGGTTGAAATTTATATAATCAAGTTTATTGGGGTCTTTTCGTTTATCACGTTTCGGCCATTTTTGTGCATCTCTTACTGTACCTACGCTTCGAAGATTTATTCCGGGGGCCAAAACACTATTATCATGTCTTTCTACTATATACGAAAATGGCAAATCAGAGGTGTCTGAATTTTTATAATGTCGGCCCATTACGAGAGAAAATGCTCCGACTTTTGCGGGCCACAAAATGTATGAATCACTGGTTGTTTTTGAACCTCTTTCAACAATACCCTGATGAATTGGTCCTAATTTGTACATGTGATTGCTTTGATTTGATCCGCTACCGGCATTTAAAAATGAAAACAAACCTGCAATCAATAAAGTAGATTTATGATGGGTCACGGTATAAGGCCCTGCAAAAATAGCACAAGCTTCGCCATGAAATCCCTGGCAATTAGCAAAAAACAATGAATTTTCAGCAGAATAATGCTTGCTCAATTCACATCCCTGACCAACAAAACAATTTGAGATTAAAGTTGCGTCAGATATTTTAGAACCTGAACAAATTATAAAATCTTCAACTATTACACCGGGGCCTAAGTACACAGGATCTTCAACTGAACTATTAATAGAACCATTTGACAATCTATATACTCCTTCGATTACACTATTCACTCCGATTTTAACATTTATAATGGTTCTGCAATTAATGAGTCTTGCACCACTTGCAATTAATCCCATAGAAGAAGTAACAGATTTGGTATAGTCAGCTATTAATTTTTCACATGAGTTAATAACCTCAGGTTTATGTCTATATAAAGCTAATATATACGCTGTGTGTGCAGAAAGATAATCATAAATTGGAATTTCTCTTCCGCCACCTTCGTTAATTGCTTCAACTCTTACTCCGTTCCCAAATGAGCTTTCACCTTCAACGGCTATCATGTCAACATTTTCAATAATTACATCATCTTCTATAACATAGTTTGCCATATAGTTTTTGACCTGCCCTATATATACATTATCACCGATAATACAATTATGTATGGTTGAGTTACTTATTCCTGCATGTTTTTTAACTCCTCCAAAAAAAGTAATTTCTTTATCATATACACCTAATTTAATATTCCCTGAAAATTTTGTTGTAAATATTGTTTTTGGATCAAATTTCTCGGCAACCTGAATTGTGCCCCAACTTGAAGACCAACATCCTTGCGATTTTAATTGCTTTATTTCCACTTCTGTTAGTGGTCGGAATTTTTGTGTCATTATATATAATTTATTTTAATTGATTTTAAGATGCAAAAAAAAGCATTAATTTTTAATTAAAAAAATATTACACCCTAACAAATACATAACATATATAAATTAATCACCCTAACAATTTCAATATACTATTAGTAAATTTCTTTATACAATTGTTATTATTAAATTTATTTCATCCTGTTTTTAAGGTACTATAATTATATAATTTTGAAGAATATTGTATGTTATGATAATCAATTGCTATTATTATTCCCTAAAATATTGCTTACTAAATAATATTGATTATGGATTTCAACCATAATAAAAACACAATTAATCTTAAATTATATTGCTGAAATAAATGAAACCAGATTGATTTCTTTTGAAAGGCTTAATTTTTTTCTCAG
>CAZBSL010000097.1:0-3202 GCA_964494265.1 uncultured Bacteroidales bacterium | reverse complement strand
CTGAAATAAATGAAACCAGATTGATTTCTTTTGAAAGGCTTAATTTTTTTCTCAGTCGGATTCGGCTAATTTCAGCACTTCCGGGTGTAATATTTAATAATTGTGCGATTTCTTTGGTGCTTAGGTTCAATCGCAAATAAGCACATAATTTTTGATCTTTGGGGGTCAGATTGGGGAATAATTTAACTAAGCGATAGAAAAATCCTGTATGCACGTTTTCAAAATGGAGTTTAAAGTTTTTCCAATTGTTTTCAAGTTGAATATTTAATTTTATTTTGCTATTAAGTTGGATCAACTTTTTTTTAGATCCTGAATTAATTTCTTCAATTAATTTATTCAACTCTTTAATTATTTGTAGCAGAAATTCATCTTTTTGGGATAAATGAATTGCAAAAGAGGCTAATTGACGATTTTTTGTATCAATATCATTTATAAATTTTTCCTTTTCAATCTGACTGGATTCTTGTTGTTTTTTAGCTTTTTTAATCTTTTGTTCTGCTTGCTTCAAATTTGTAATATCTCGATTAGAGCCGCGCTGTCCTAAATATTTTCCTTCTTTATCAAAAACAGGCTGGCAATGAAGTCCAATCCATCTTTGTTTTTTACTTCGTGTTTCAATACGAAATTCAAATTGTTTGTCTTCGACATTTAACTCAAGTGCGTTTTTTATATATTTTACAAACTTATTTAAATCATTAGAGTGAATAATTCTATACATTAAATGAGGGTCTGAGATAAATTCTTCAGGTGAGTATCCGGTAATTTTTTTACATGAGGGAGAAGCATAAAGATATTCGCCTTTGGGGCTTAGCCAAAATTCCCAATCATAAGTGTAATCAGCAATTAATCTGAACTTCTCTCTACTTTCAATTAAGCCGGTTAAAATTAATTTTTGTTTTTCAACATCAAAAGATTTTGCAGTTAAAGCGTCAATATCTTTTTCAAGGTCTTGAATTTTGGTAATCAAATCAGAATATGATGGTTTTCTGCTCATTTTTTTAGATATAAGCTTAATTTTCTTTTATCCTGTCATCCTAAGAATTATCCTTTTTATTTAATTTACAAGCTAGGTTTTGGTTTTTATTTATTCAACTGTAACAGATTTAGCAAGATTTCTGGGCTGGTCAACATTACAATTCCTTAGAACAGCTATATGATAAGAAAGTAGTTGTAAGGGAATTGTGGCTAATAATGGGACAAACATTTCTTCTGTTTCCGGAATTTCAATAACATAATCAGCAAGTTCTTTAACAGTTTTATCTCCTTTTGTAACTATTGCAATGATTATCCCTTTTCTTGCTTTAACTTCCTGAATATTAGAAATCACTTTTTGATAAGTTCCACGATTGGTTGCAATGACCACAGTAGGCATTTCTTTATCAATGAGTGCAATAGGACCATGTTTCATTTCTGCTGCCGGATAACCTTCTGCATGAATATAAGAAATTTCTTTAAGTTTTAAAGCACCTTCAAGAGCAACAGGAAAATTATATCCTCTTCCAAGGTATAAGAAATTGCGGGCATTAGAAAAAATCTTTGCGATTTTTAAAATAACTTCATCTGTTTTTAATGTTTCCTCAACCAATTTTGGGATATTTATGAGTTCATTAAGAAGTTGTTGAAATCTTGATCTTTTTATAGTTCCTTTTTTGAGTGCTATGGATAATGATAATAATGCCAAAACAGTAATCTGGGCTGTAAAAGCCTTTGTTGATGCGACACCAATCTCTGGTCCTGCATGGGTGTATGAACCTGCATGAGTAGCTCGGGGAATTGATGAACCTACTACATTACAAATACCTAGTATGGTTGCTCCTCTTTTTTTGGCAATTTCAATGGCTTCAAGGGTATCAGCAGTTTCCCCTGATTGAGATATGGCAAGAACAATATCTTCCTCATAAATAATTGGATTTTTATACCTAAATTCAGAGGCATATTCAACTTCAACCGGAATCCGTGTAAGTTCTTCAAGCATATATTCTCCAACTAATCCGGCATGCCATGAAGTTCCACAGGCAATAATAATAATTCTCTTTGCATTTATAAGTTTTTGTTCATAATCGCTTATTCCTCCTAATACAACAAAATCTTCTGCAGCATTAATCCTTCCACGCATGCTATCTTTTATTGACCTTGGTTGCTCATAAATCTCCTTAAGCATAAAATGTTCATATCCTCCCTTTTCAAGCTGACTTAAATCTAATTCAAGTCTTTGAATATAAGGGGTATGTTTTTTATTACTAATAGTTCTGATATCAAGTGCTTCATTTTTCTTGATTACTGCAAATTCAAAATCATTAAGATAAACAACATCTTTTGTATATTCAACAATAGGAGTTGCATCGGAGGCAATAAAAAATTCACCTTTACCGATTCCGATTACTAAGGGACTACCTTTTTTTGCTACAATTAATTTGTCGGGTTCGGTTTTTGAGATCACCACAATAGCATAAGCACCAATTACTTGATTTAATGCAATACGAACTGCTTCTGCAAGATTATTTTTTTCGTTTTTCAGAATATCTTCAATTAGAAAGGCTAATACTTCACTGTCTGTTTCACTTGAAAACTTATATCCTCGTTTTATAAGTTCATCTTTCAAAATAGAATAATTCTCAATTATTCCATTATGAATTATTGCAATATTTTTTGATTGAGAGTAATGTGGGTGAGCATTAACATCATTTGGTTCTCCATGTGTTGCCCAGCGTGTATGAGCAATACCAATGTTTCCGTAAATATTTTTATCTTTAACATATTCTTCAAGCTCAGAAACTTTTCCAATCTTTTTGAAAGTATTAAGTTCACCATTTAATAGTGCAACCCCCGCACTATCATAACCACGGTATTCAAGTCTTTTTAATCCTTTAATTAAAATGGGATATGCTTGTTTCTCTCCAATGTATCCAACGATTCCACACATATCAATAATATTTAATTTTTAGTTTAATGTTGATAATTTAAATGAAATAGAATATATGAGTTTGGTCTGATAAAGTAAAAAATTCTGTTTTGTCATCATGTAATAAGCTGTTCAACTGAAACATAATTTATAGTAGTTTGATAGTCTGTGTATTTTTATTATGGTCTCATATATTAAAAACATTTAAATGCTGATTTTTTTTATGATTACTTAATATCCTATTCAAAGATAGTATATTTTACATTAAGCTTTATTCTGTCAGTTAATGTTGAATCATAG
>CAZBSL010000096.1:0-11031 GCA_964494265.1 uncultured Bacteroidales bacterium | reverse complement strand
ATAATTATGCTCACCCTTGGTGCTGCGTATGGAGCTAAGAAAGTGTATAATATTAAGAAGAAAAGCCTTCTTGATTAACATTTCTTCTTTAATTAACCGTCAATATTTGAAAATTTATTCTGAAAGGAAATAAGCATTCAAAAAACTAAAAGGATAGCATCACAAAGTTTGATGTTATCCTTTTATTATCTAATCAAATTTTTACTTGTTTTCTTTTTCTCATTAAGGAAAATAAGTGTAATAAAAATGATAATCAGTAAAATACTTCCCCAATAAACTGAATTATCATAACTTTCAACTGATTCTATACCAAAAGAAATCACCCCTTTATTGAATAAAAATGAAACGATAATAGCAATTGTATTATTTAAAAAATGAATAAATATCGGTACCCATATTGATTTTGACCAAACAAAAAGATAACCTAATAAAACACCCAGCATAAAGCGTGGTAAAAAACCATAAAATTGAAGATGAAAAGCACTAAACAATATTGCGGAAAAAATCACAGCAAGGTGTATGTTTTTTGTCCATTCGGCAAAAAGTTTTAATAAAACTCCGCGAAATAATAATTCTTCACTAATCGCAGCCATTATCCCAATCATAAAAATATTAAACAATAGCCCCCCTATTGTGTTTACTTTAAGAAAAAGTTCAGTTAATGCTGTTGCTTGATCTTCCGATTCTCTAAACCAATTTTCTAAATTACCTAAAAACTCCGGAAATTTCATAGATTGATTTACGGAAATCATCCAATCAACAAAAGGAATAGAAATGAATATTAATATTGAAGCAAATATTAATGTAATTATTTTAGGTTTAATATTAAGTTTTAAAGTTGAAGTTACATTTCTTTTATCAAGATAAGAATAAAAAATTGCCGGAAGAATAAAAATTCCAATTTGATTTATTATTTGAAAATATTTTAATGCATTTATTGATTCAGAATTTGAATAATCTGACAAGCCTGAGATTAAGTCAAGAATATTTGAACCAAAAAACGGAATTGCAAACACAATTCCAAAAAGCATGGTAAACAGTAAACAAACAAAAATAATTATAATCAGGCTCAGAAATTTTGCCAGATTAGAATATCCATAAAAAAATGATTGTTTCATGTTAAAAAATTAATGGGCGAAAATAAGAATAAAAGTATTAATAAATTATTTTTGTACTGGAATGTGATTTTACAAAATACTAATTTTTAAAGCAAATTTTTAACTTGGTTAAAATTGGAAATATTAGTTTAGGTAAATGCCCTCTTATACTTGCACCAATGGAGGATATTACCGATTCGTCGTTTCGGCTGATTTGTAAGGATATGGGTGCAGACCTTTTGTTTACAGAATTTATTTCTTCCGAGGGTTTGATTAGAGATGCTATTAAAAGTAAAAGAAAATTAGATTTTTCTGAAGAAGAGCGGCCGATTGGAATTCAGATTTTTGGCCATGATATTGATTCCATGAAGCTTGCAGCTATTACTGCCGCAAAATCAAAGCCTGATTTAATTGATATTAACTGGGGCTGCCCTGTACGAAAAGTTGTTTCAAAAGGAGCAGGAGCAGGAATGCTTAAAGACATTAGTAAAATGGTGAAAATCACTTCAGAGGTTGTCCAATCAATAGAATTACCTGTTACTGTCAAAACAAGATTGGGATGGGATGAAAACAATAAAAATATCATTGAAATAGCAGAACGTTTGCAAGATGTTGGAATTAAAGCAATAAGTATTCATGGCCGCACAAAATCACAAATGTATCGCGGCGAAGCTGACTGGACATTAATAGGTGAAGTAAAAAATAATCAGAGAATGAAAATTCCTGTTTTCGGAAATGGTGATATTATAGAACCTCAGCAAGCTCTTGAAATGAAAAACAGATATGGTGTCGATGGGATTATGATCGGACGTGGAAGTGTCGGAAATCCATGGATATTCAAAGAGATAAAACATTATTTTGAAACCGGAGATATTTTACCAAAACCTGAGTTAACAGAAAAAGTAAATATTTGCAGAACTCACCTTAAAAATTCTATTCAAATTAAAGGTGAAAGAACAGCAATTCTCGAAATGCGTAAACATTACAGCAGTTATTTTCGGGCTATTCCTAATTTTAAACAATTTCGAATAAAATTAATGACATTAACAGATTTGGAGGAAATCAAGAATCATTTAACTGAAATAGAAAATTCTTGTCGGTAGTCTTCGGATGGCTTAATGCTACTCCCAATTTTGAAGTTGAGTAAGTATTAAGTAAATGCCAGAAATCACTAAAAATGCAATTTATGATAATCAAATGTTTGATTATCTCTATAATGCTTTATTTTTTTTGCTAAAACAATAAATACTTCCAGATCCCTTTTTTTTAACCAAAAGATGGCTTCTTTTTTATTTTGGCATGCCTCGGCAAAAACTATTAGAAAAAGAAAATTGTTTTTTTTTAGCCATTTAAATGCATTTTTATCATTATCAATTGCTCGGTCGAGAGCGGCAAGATGAGCAAACCGATTTTTTAACAACCAATTAAAAGCCTCTTCGCTTCCGCGAATTGCTTTTGATAAAGCCGGCAACTCAGGATAGCCGTTTTTTAATAACCAGGAAAATATTTCATCATTTCCACTAATTGTTTCACCAAAGGCAATCAATATTTTAGCAGGATATTTCAGCATTTTGCTTTTCTAATATTATAAAAACTTCCTAAAATAATCAAATTAACGAATTAAAATCCCGATAAAATCAAGAAACACTTTCAGCTAAATTAAACATTTTTTTCCACATTCATTATAAAAGTAGTACTTTTGAACCCAATGATTTCATTGAAAGAAATAAGCTCACCAATTCAGGAACACATTGATATTTTTAATGAAAAATTTAAGAAATCTATTCAAAGTAATGTTCCTCTTTTGGACAAGATAACCAGATACCTTGTAAAAAGAAAAGGAAAGCAAATGAGGCCGATGTTTGTTTTTCTCTCGGCTGATATTTTTGGAGAGATTGGTGATAAATCATATCGTGCGGCATCATTAATTGAATTATTACATACTGCCACACTAATTCACGACGATGTGGTCGATGATTCTAATGAACGCAGAGGATTGTTTTCTATAAATGCATTATGGAAAAATAAAATTGCAGTTTTGCTTGGTGATTATCTTCTTTCACAAGGCCTACTTCTCTCACTTGATAACAATGATTTTGGATTGCTAAAAATTGTTTCATCGGCAGTTCGTGAAATGAGTGAGGGAGAAATACTGCAAATTGAAAAAGCTCGTCGTCTCGATATTCAGGAATCGGTTTATTTTGAAATCATTAAAAAAAAGACAGCATCATTAATCAGATCATGTTGTGAATGTGGAGCTGCTTCGGTAAATGCCGATACCCAAATAAAAGAAAAAATGGCTGTTTTTGGTGAAAACGTCGGCATTGCTTTTCAAATTAAAGACGATTTGTTCGATTATCAAAAAACAAATTCTACAGGAAAACCAAATGGAATTGATATTAAAGAACAAAAAATGACACTTCCACTAATTCACATGTTAAATAATCTTTCGTATTTAGATAAGAAAAAGGTAATTAACATCGTGAAAAATCATAATGAAGATACTGAAAAGGTTGCAGAGGTTATTAATATGGTAAACAATAGTGGTGGAATTAATTATGCAAAAGAAAAGATGAATTTTTACAGAGATAATGCACTTGCCATTTTAAAACAATTCCCCGATTGCCAATCGAAAGACTCACTGGAGAAACTGGTTTTATTTACTACCGAAAGAAATAATTAATAGAGGTTTTTAAAAAAAACTTCTATCCGCATTTTGAGTATCCGCAATCTTTGCAACACAAACAACCCTCTTTGTATATTAATCCTCCCGTGGTATTACATTCCGGGCATTTTGCATCGGGAGCAGTAGTTCCATCGGGGATGAAATTTTTTAATGCCCTGACAACACCGTTTTTCCATGTGTTTATGGAATCGATGTTGAAACTTAAATTAGAGACAAGGTTTACAACAAATTTTATCGGCATTCCATGTCTTAAAATCCCGGAAATCAATTTTGCATAATTCCAAAATTCTTTATCAAACGATCTTGATAATCCTTCAATTGTAACTTTATATCCTTCTTTGTCTTCAAATTGAAAATCGTAACGAGTTTCGTTTTTTTCATTTTTATTTTTTATTACCCAACCTTTTGTAACCAAAACCGGAAGATAGAAACCTTCGGCTCTTCCTGTAAAAACTTCATAGGGTTTATTATCAAGAAGGCCAATTACGGCTATCCACTTTTCATAATCATTTTGAAAACGAATGATTTCAGCTTCAAGTTTTTTAGGGCGTGGAGGTGCTTTGGTTTCTTTAAAATTTTCTTTAGCTGCACCTTTGCTGATTAATACACCATCTCTGGAACCATCGCGATAAATTGTCATCCCTTTACAACCACTTTCCCATGCAGTTTTATAAACCTGACTTACTACGTTTTCACTTACATTATTTGGTAGATTAACGGTAACACTAATTGAATGATCAACCCATTTCTGAATTGCTCCCTGCATTTTAACTTTCGATACCCAATCAATATCATTTGAAGATGATTTATAATAAGGAGACTTATTTATTATTTCAGACAATTTTTCATCAGAATAACTTTTCACCTCGTCAACATCATAAGAATTTATTATTAACCATTTTAAGAATTTCGGATGAAATACATTATATTCTTCCCAGGCATCACCGATTTCATCAACGAAACTAATAGTAACATTTTTATCATTCGGGTTTACTTTTCTTCTTCGTTTGTAAGAAATCCTAAATACAGGTTCTATACCGGATGTGGTTTGTGTGCAAATACTTACACTTCCGGTTGGAGCAATTGTAAGCATTGCAATATTTCGGCGTCCATGAATTTTCATGTTTTCATAAACCTGGGGTGCCGCTTCTTTTATTCTATTAATAAATGGATTATTTTTTTCTTTATTAATATCAAAAATCGGAAAACAACCTCTTTCTTTAGCTAATTCGACTGAGGACCGATAGGTTTCTATTGCAAGCAATTTATGCACTTCAACAGAAAAGTTGATTGCAGCATCTGAGCCATATCTTGTTCCGAGAGCTGCGAGCATATCTCCTTCAGCGGTAATTCCAATTCCGGTTCTTCGACCTTGGAGAGTCCTTTTTTTAATTGTTTCCCAAAGGTTTCTTTCTGTTCTTTTAGTTTCATCGCTTTCCGGGTCAGTTTCAATTTTATTAAGAATCCCGTTAATTTTTTCAACTTCAAGATCAATAATATCATCCATTATTCTCTGAGCATAATGAGCATGTTTTGTAAATAATTCAGAGTTGAAGCTGGCATTTTCCGAAAAAGGATTTTCGACATAACTGTATAAATTAATTGCTAACAAACGACAACTATCATAGGGGCACAAAGGTATTTCACCACATGGATTTGTCGATGCAGTTTTAAATCCGAGGTCAGAATAACAATCGGGTACAGATTCACGAATTATTGTGTCCCAAAATAATATCCCGGGTTCAGCTGATTGCCATGCATTATGAATGATTTTTTCCCATAATTTTTTTGCGCTAATTTCTTGTGTTTTTAGTGGATTTTCAGAATCTATTGGGTATTTTTGAGTATATTTTTCATCTTTTAGAGCAGCTCGCATAAACTCATCATTGAGTTTCACAGAAACATTTGCTCCGGTTATTTTTCCCTGTTCAAGTTTAGCATCAATGAATCTTTCAGAATCGGGGTGTTTAATCGAAATGCTCAACATCAAAGCACCGCGACGGCCATCCTGAGCAACCTCACGTGTTGAATTTGAATACCTTTCCATGAAAGATACTATTCCGGTAGAAGTAAGAGCACTATTTTTAACAGGGCTTCCGCTCGGTCTTATATGCGAAAGATCATGGCCAACTCCTCCTCTTCGTTTCATAAGTTGTACCTGCTCCTGATCTACTTTTAATATTCCACCATAAGAGTCGGAGGATGTGTCATCACCAATTACAAAACAATTGGAAAGCGAAGACACCTGAAAATTATTCCCAATTCCCGACATTGGACTTCCTTGAGGAATAATATATTTAAAATCTTTAAGAAGCATAAAAATTTCTTCTTCGCTCAGAGGATTTGAATATTTTTTTTCAATACGTGCTATTTCTTTGGCTAATCTTCTGTGCATATCATCAGGAGATAATTCATAAATATTGCCTTCACTATCTTTTAAGGCGTATTTATTCATCCAAACATTTGCTGCAAGCAGGTCACCTTTAAAGTATTTTGTTGACGCTTCTAAAATTTCTTCCTGTTGAAATGTTTCAATTTTTGTAGAATTTTCTTTACCCTCCTCTTCGGCTTTTATAGAGTTCAAGTCATCTTCCATTTTCTCCAAATTCAACTTTTTTTCAATTTCAGTTGAATGTTCGAGTTCTTTTCTTTTTTCAAAAACTTCATCAAAAAAACTATTTTGTTTTTTTTTCTCAAAGTCCTTATCAATGCTTGGGAAAAGAGTGTCTTCCATGTATCTTTAAAAAATTATTAGTTTATTACTTTTTCTATAAATTGTTGTCTAAAAACCAAATGGCAACAATAAAATACAAATATTTTAGACTTACAAATTACAAAATCCAAAACTCTTATTTTTTATTATTTATTAACAATTTTTGGGAATACGGAGATAATCATTTGAAAGAAAAAACCGTACAAATTGAATAATTATTTTTTAAATTTATAGAAGTAAAAAAATAACATATTTAAAAATATTGTAATTAATTGATATTAAATCAACAATGAAATTTTATTCAAAAATATTATTATTGTCGAAATAAATGGTAATAATGGAAATATAGAAAAAATTAGGATAAACACTTATTCATTAATTTCCATAATTTCTATTACACCTATTTATTTCCCCCATATCAGTTTCTTACCAAATCCTAACCTATTATGTGTCATTTTTAAAAAATCAGGAAAAATCCCCCAAAGAGTTGTGTCTTTTAATAAGGCAAGTGGAAATTTATTAATATATGCTTTGTTAGCAATTTTGAGATCATTTTCAGTTGACAATTTCATTACGCCTGTAAATTGAATTCCCTGAATTTTTCCGATCATGGTTGTTTCTAAAGCTATAGCTCCTGCAACAATGTTTTGTTTTTCAACATCTTTTATATGCTTAGTCGTGAAATCGGAAGTTATTACAAACATATTTTTATCTTCAATGTAAACATAAAAACAACTGGCACAATATGGTTTATTATTGTTTGCCGTAGCTAAAGTTAAAATATGGTGCTCATTTATAAATGAAATAATTCGTCTGTCAATAACTTTCATGCTTTTTAGTGATTTGGTTTATCGGTTTTAGAGTTTTATAATGTACTGCTAATTAAAAATCAAGGCTTAGGGAAATGTAAAAAATATGAGGCATTATTTCGTAATCCTCAACTCCCCAGGCCAAATCTGCCCTGATGAAATATCCGAGGAGCCGGCTTCTTACTCCACAACCAAAACCACCAACTATGGGTTCACTTTGAACCTTAACTTCGATTCGTAAGGGACGATCATTTATGGTCTTAGTGTAGAGGAAATTGTCAGAAGAATATGGAGAAAATCCGGTCCAAGCTGTTCCGACATCTGCAAATCCTACAATTTGAAAATTATTTAAAAAATCGGAATTGATGGGCCGATTGAAGAAATATTTGAAAACCGGAAATCGTAATTCACTATTTATAACAAAAAAACTATTTCCGTTTCTGATATTTTGTTTAAATCCGCGTAAATTAGTTGCAAGTGTTTGGAAAGCATAATTTTGGGAAAAATCAATTGGTGTATAATTATCAAATTTAGGAATCAACCATGTGTCAACCCCTCCCATATAATAAATTAACTTGTTAGTTCCGAAGGATGAACTGATTGCAAAACGATTCGCCCAAATAAAGGTTCGGTGAATTTTTTGATAATTCCTAAAATCAAAACCAATAACCATTAAATTTTTCCCTTTGCTTTCTATGTTTTGATTGTACTCTAAAAAGAATTTATATCTCGTCCCGTGATACAAGTTTAATCCGATTTCTCTTGTATCATCGTAAACAAATTCACCTTTTATGCCTAACCAATTTTTTATTTTGTTAGGTTCTCGAAGTGAAAATTCATCGGTTGATAAATAAACAGCAACATCATTTCTAAATGATGCTGTTCCCCTTACACTCATAGCCTCATTAAAAGGCCATTTTAATATATAGTGTAACTCATGTAAATGATGACGTATAATTGAGTAATATTGAACATCTTCTAAGGCTTGTTTATGAAAAATAATTTCTTTATCAAGTCGTTTTTTCAGATTGCTGTAACTAAAAATATACTCATTGTTTTTGAGGTTGACATCTAATTTTACTCCGGCTACTAATCTATAGTCTTCAAGCAAATCCATCACTCCAAATTTCAAGAAAACATTAAAAGTAGGGTTTAAGAAAATTGGAGAACCACCTCCTGTAAAAGGCTGGTAAGATGTATTTAAAAATGTAAAATCTATTTGTGTAACTAAATCACTAATAAAATATTCTACATTATAATTTCGTTTTTTGGGAATAAAAAAAGTTTTTGTGGTATCTGATTTCCCATATAATCGGGTAATATCACTCGGCGACAAATTCCCAATCTGAATAAATTGCTTATTAGATTTATTGTCGTTCTTTTCAATAATTGTGTCGGTAATGATTTTATTTCTCGAATAATTTGCGCGAACATTTATAAACCTTTTTTTGCCGATTTTTTTTTCCTTCTCAGGCCTTAACAGCTGATTATCTATCAATGTGTCGATAATTTCAATCTCATTTTCTTCGAGTAATTCTTCCATATAGGAAGTGTTTTTTAATGTAAGAGGTGAAATGTTTTCTGCCAAAATCAAATTATCAACATATAATTTATATGAATTATCATCAAAAATTATTTGTGATATTTTTCTTGATTTCGGATTAATATTTTGCTCAATAATATTTCCGGAAAGATTGGTAGCCGGAAAGCTATGTGAGAAATATCTGTAGTGAGTTGTAGTGTCGATATAACTTATAGTACTGTCGAATCTTCCAATAAAACGGTTATAAATACCATTTTGGTCGCTCAAATAACTAAAGTAATTTTCTTGATATTGAGTTGGTTGAATTTCATTTATCAGAGGTGTGTTAGTTATTCTTCTTAAAATATTGCTTTTTGATGAATAATTATATAAAAACAGATCATTAGTTTGCGGAAGATTAATTGGAATTTCTTCGGGTGCATATCTTAGTGTGTCACTTATTCGATTAGAGCTAAAAATAATTCTTTTAGAATTATAGAGAAACTTTGGGAAGAGATCATCATAAATATCGTTTGTTAATTGCTCATAAGAAGCTGCTGCAATATCGTAAATATAAATATCTGATTGGCCTTTACGTGTTGCTGAAAATACAAAATATTTTCCATCGCCCGAATATGAAAAACTTAGTATTTTTTCGAAATTATATAAAATAACTTCCGTAAACTTTTTTGTTTCAAGGGTATAATATTTAAGGTGAATTTCTCCATGTTTTTCAATGATAATGGCTAATAATTTACTCGTTGGATGCCAAGCCAGAAGCGGGTAAGAATAATCGGTTTTCTCGTCAAGCATGAAACCCGATTTCATAATCTTTTTTGATTTCTTGGTTTCAAAATCATAAATCCTGATTTTATATTTTCCTATTTCATTAGAAACATATGCTGCAAACTCTCCATTGGGGCTGACTGTTAATTGACTATAAACATTATCCTTTTTTATTTTTTTTATTAACACATTATCAGGCAGACTTCTATCAGCATCTGGTTGATTATATTTTTGCTTGTAATATTCTACCCATTCATTGCATAATGTTTTGAAATCAATGCCAATAGGATACAAAAAACTACTTTCAACATTTTTTGTGTTTTGCATAACTCTCAAAATTTCCGTAACTGTTGACTTTCCATATTTATTGGCAATAAATTCCCAAAAAGAATGTCCGGCATTAACAGCATCTTCACCGCTTAAGCGATTGAATTTTTCAAATTTTCCACTTAGAATACCATCTTTTACTATATTATCAATATCGGTATTCCATCCTTCAGAAATATAAGCAATTAAACCATGCATATACCAATCGGGTATAACAGTTAAAGTTGAATTTTTTATTTGTGAACCCAGACTTTGTCCATATAACATTTGATTAATTATTATATTTGTAATTCCGGCTCGAATTTGTGTTTCAAAGTTTGTATAATTACCATCAAAATATATAAAAACCTTTCGGCCAAGGATATGAGTAATGCCACCAATATTATATTGCTCTTTATTTATTAATCCGATGTTGCTTTGTTTTAAATCGGTTAAGTTGTTGAAAACCAAAAATTGAATTTTTTCGTCAAGGCTTGCCTCGAGTTTTTTTTCAATTTCAGCTATTTGCGAATCGGCATATTTTGCTGTAAAAATTGCCAACTCTTTGCCATTTAAATAAAAATAAGTATCAAATTTTGCGAAGCGGTAATATGTCCAAAAAAATTCTTTGTACTGAACCCTGTTTTTCCCAAAACTCATTTGCGAACCATTATAAAATTGCGAATAAATATCAGTAATAGAGAATAATAATAAAATAAATAAAATTGCTTTCACAAAGTTTTTTCTATGTTTTTGCAAGCTATTTATCATTTACTACCAAGGGTTTTATTTTGAATGCTAAATTAAGATTATTTTGTTTAAGACGAATAATGATACTTAATTGTTGTGTGTCAATTTGATTTTTATGTATTTTTGACAAGCAAATAAGAACAATGAAGGATAAAAAAAAGCCACAGATTCACAAATAAAAATGTAATGATAAATATTAAGAAATTTGTTTTTAATCCGTTTCAAGTAAATACTTATGTTTTATGGGATGAAACCAAGGAATGTTTAATTATTGACGCAGCATGTTACGAAGAATATGAAAAGTCGGAATTAATTGACTTTATAAAAGAGAAGGGATTGAAACCGGTTTTGCAAATCAATAC
>CAZBSL010000095.1:5057-11062 GCA_964494265.1 uncultured Bacteroidales bacterium | reverse complement strand
ATGTTAGTGCCAGTGCAGGATATAAGCCAGAAACAATTCCTAAAACAATCGCCCCAACAAAAAAGTACAAATTATAAGGATATAGATAAAACTGCTTTACATTATAATTGGTCTCAGCAAGCAAATTAAATTCACCAATAAAAAGCTCTGCCAATAAAAAGCCCAGAATAAGTGAAATGAAAATAAGCATGATTGATTCGGTTAAAAACTGCTTTATAAGCATACTTTTATGGGCTCCAACTACTTTTCGGATTCCAACTTCCCTTGCACGACTGGCAGCTTTGGCTGTGGTTAAATTAATATAATTGATACACGCTATTACAATTATGAATAATGCAATTCCAATAAATAAAAACACAAATTGCTTATTCCCGTGTTCAAATTCTTCAGGGATGTGAACATCGCTAAAATAAAGATCTGCATAAGGAATTAAACCAAAATTACTCTTACGCTCAAATTGCGCTAACAAATCTTTACTTAGTTTTTCTTCCAATAATTGAACATTTACATTGTCCTTCAATTCAACAAAAGTATTGACAGACCAGCTATTATTACTGTTAATAAGGCCTTCGCTTAATGTCAAATAACAATCTATAGAAATGAAACAATCCGCCTGATAGAATGCATTTTTTGGCAAATCAGGGATTACAGCATTTACAATAAAATCAAATTCATTTTCCATACTAACAACTTCACCAATTGGATTTTTATCAGCAAATAATGCCTTTGCTGCAGTTTCAGTTAACACCATCCCATTGTCTCCATCCAGAGCATTTTCAAGATTGCCCAGAATTGCTTCATTCTGAAATATTTTAAAGTAGTTGGAATCAACCGCTCCATAATGATTGAAGTGAACAGAATGACCATCTTCTAGGAAAAAACTGGCATCCCAAACAAAAGAAGTACAGGTTTCTTTTACTTCAGGAAAACGACTACTAATATAATCAGCAAATAAGCCACTTGTAAATATGTGATCGTCATTTTTTTCATGAAGAGCATATATATTTTCTAAATTATCAATATGCTTATCCGTAGATAATTCACTCGTAATATATAAGGAAAGAAGAATAAATAAAGCAAAAGCAATACTTAATCCGAAAAGGTTAATTAAGGAGTATGTGATATTTCTTGTAAAAATTCGTAACGCAATTTTAAAATAAGATATGATCATGTTTTCAATTTTTGAATTATACAAAATATTATTCAAAACAAATGCCAAAAGCTATTCACCATTGCAAATCAATAATATAAATACAAACTATCACATCTTATCAATTAAACTGTTCAGATGCTGAACGATTTTAGTTCTATTTCTGAACATTTATTATAATTTTGTTAATTAAAATTGTAAATATATGAATATTAACAAAGGAAAAATTCTAATAGTTGATGACAATGAAAGCATATTACTTACATTAAAACAATCGTTAAAATACGAATTTTCGGAAATCGAAACAATAAATAATCCTAATTTAATCCCGAATTACCTTTACCAAAAAGATTGGGACATTATTCTACTGGATATGAATTTTAGAGCAGGAATCAATTCCGGCAATGAGGGTTTATTTTGGTTGCGAAAAATCAGGGAAAGCAATCCGGAAATACTCGTATTTCTGATAACAGCTTATGGTGATGTGGATATAGCTGTGAAGGGGATCAAAGAAGGTGCCCACGATTTCATAACAAAACCATGGGATATCGACAAACTGATTACCGGTTTACACGCCGCTTTTAAATTTAGAGCATCGGAAAGGAAAGTAAAAAAACTAGAAGAAAGTCAGGAAGTATTGATTCAAAATTCAATGAGTGCACCGGATGAATTTCTGGGAAATTCGCCAAAAATGGCTGAAGTATTTAAAACGATACATAAAGTAGCATCCACAGAGGCAAATATTTTAATACTTGGCGAAAACGGTACAGGAAAAGAATTAGTGGCGAGGAAGATTCACAAACTCTCCAGCAGGAGGAAAGAGTTGTTTGTTAGTGTTGATCTGGGTTCGATAAACGAAAACCTATTTGAAAGTGAAATGTTCGGGCACATGAAAGGTGCCTTTACTGATGCAAATGCTGATCGTTTGGGCAGATTTGTTGCAGCGTCCGGAGGCACATTGTTTCTGGACGAGATCACTAATCTTTCATTAAACCTGCAATCAAAATTGTTGCAGGTTTTGCAGAATCGGGAAGTCATTCCGCTTGGAGCTGATAAGGCTGTGAATATTGATATTCATTTGATTTCAGCCACAAATCAAGATCCATTATCTTTAGTGGACCAAAAATTATTCAGAGAAGATTTAATGTATAGGTTAAATACGATAATAATCAAGATTCCTCCATTGCGTGAAAGAGGCGACGACATATTACTTATTGCTGATTATTTCCTTAAAAGATATATTAAGAAATACAATAAAAGCGAAATAAAGATCAGTATTTCAGGTATTAAAACCCTGCTAAAACACAATTGGCCTGGAAATGTCCGCGAACTAAAACATACCATTGAAAAAGCTGTGATCCTTGCCGAATCAGATATCCTCAGATCAAAAGATTTTAATATGGAAAAAAAATCATCTAATGAATGGGATACCGGCCCTACGAACAAACTTGCTGATGTTGAAAAACATATTGTTAGAAAAGTACTTGACAAACACAATAACAATCTGACTAAAGCTGCGAATGAATTGAATATTTCACGTACAACATTATATTTAAAGATTGAAAAATATGGGCTTTAACAAATTTTATATCGTCATTATTGTCAGGATAATACTGATAGTTATCACCGGGATTTTTCTTTCCTTTTTTATAAGTCAGGCTGATAAAATTATGGCTGGTTCTATTTCTCTCTTATTGATTATCATTCAAACAATTTTATTGATAAAATACATTAATAAAACCAATACCAATTTGGCTGCTTTCATACTGCGAATACAATCAAAAGATACTGCTGTCAATTATCTTAACGATCATAACCTGAAAAGTTTTATGGGCTTAAGCAATTCATTTGAACAAATCAACAAAGAATTGCAACAACTTAGGATTGAAAATGAGCAAAAAACACATTACTTGCGTACGATCGTTAATCATGTAAAAATCGGAATTATTGCTTTTGATAACAAAGGGAAAATTGAACTTTTCAATCCTGAAGCGATTAAGATTCTAAACTGCGAAAATTTTCAATTCATGAATACACTTGCGGAAAAATTTCCAGCTTTTCATGAAATACTAAAAAGCACAGTAACTGAAAAAACAAAGGTTGTAAAATTGAATTTGAATAATGAAATTCTAAATCTATCCATTAAAAAAACTATTATTAACATAGGACTTAACACTATTCATATCATTTCTTTCCAAAACATTCGAAGAGAACTGGATCATAATGAATTGGAATCCTGGCAAAAAATAATCAGGGTTTTGAATCATGAATTAGTAAACTCAATAACACCCATTACTTCGCTATCAAAAACAACAAGAAGGTATATCCAAAAGGAAGGGGCTGTAAAAAAAGTTTCCGAGCTGAGTGATGAGATAATCAATGATATTGCCATAAATATTGAGATAATTGAAGAAAGGGGAAAAGGACTACTTGATTTTATTGAGGTTTATAAAGAGATCACAAAACGCCCGAAACTCAATTTATCGAAATTCAAAGTTGCTCAGGTAATTCAAAGAGTGCAGAAGTTTTATCAACAAAAATTCAACGAGCAGCATATCAAATTTGAAAGCAAAGTGTCGGCAGATATTAAACTCAATGCTGACGAAGCATTGATAGAACAAATGTTGATCAATCTTACTAAAAACTCCATAGAAGCTGTTGCTGATAAGATTGATTCACATATCAGAATGGAGGCATATCAGTCTGAAGCAGGGAGTATAATTATTAAGATTGAGGACAATGGTGAAGGAATTCTGGAAAGTGAGCAGGACAAAATATTTATTCCTTTTTATTCAACTAAAAAAAATGGCTCAGGTATAGGCTTAAGTTTATCAAAACAGATCATGGATCTGCATAACGGAAGCATATCAGTAAGTTCACATCCTGACATTGAAACTTCCTTTATTCTAAGGTTTTAAAAATATTTTCCCAAAAATATCTTTTTCTTCAATTGTGAGGCATTTTTGATGTTCATCGATGAGTTCTTGTTTATCCGTATTGCTTAAATTTTTAATATAATTTCCTCTATCCTTAAAAGGCATTTGGTGAATGAAAAGAAATGGACATTCGGGATGAAATTTTAATAGAGGACAATAAAAAGAGAGATCTTTAATTATCAAATCATTAAATTGGTTGATTTCCGAATTGCCGATGTTTTCCGGCAGGGGGCATTCTAATAGTTGGTATAAGTTTTTCATGTGTTAAAATTTGCTTCCCGCAGATTAAGCAGATTATCGCTGATGATATTTCTGCGTTCATCTGCGTAATCTGCGGGAAATAGGTGTTATAGGTTGTTTCATTTTTCTTTTACAACAAATGAGATTGGTAAATGGTCGCTAAAACCATTTAAATTAAAACTTCTTTTTTTAGATGGCCGTCCGAAGCGTATCGGAGTATTATATCTGCCTTTAATCATTCCATTAAAAGCTTCGATACGCACGGAGGACTCATCACAAGAAAACATACTACTTGACAAAAGTAGCCCTTTAGTAACTAAAAACTGGTCAATTATTTGTAAGCTTGAGTTGAAAACATAAGTTGCCTTTTTTTCTCCAAAAAGCTTCCACATTAAATTATATAAATACGGATTTCTTCCGTAAATAACTTTTTTTCTGTTATTTGTGCTTAAAGCATATTCCACTAATGATCGGTTAAAGGGTTCATCGTTGAAATCACCCATGACAATTACAGGTGTTTTATCACCATGAATTTCCATAATTTTTTTTAGCCAATAGCTTAATGTTTCGCCTGCCATCATTCTATAAGGCTCAGATTTGTACTCACCTCCTGAACGAGAGGGCCAATGATTCCCTATCAATATCAGCCTATTGTTATTTTTTGTAATAAACCCAGCTTGAAGAATATCGCGGGTTGCGGAACGCTTCAAAACTTCATAATGAAACATTTTCCCATCAAAGGTATATTTTAGTTCATCATAGATAAATGCGATGTCAATTCCTCGTTTATCCTTAGAATCAATATGCACGACTTCATATTTTCGATTTGGAATATTGAGTTTTTTAATTAATTTTTGAATAACGAATTCGCTTTCTGATTCGCAAACGCCCAGAATATCCGGCCCCTTATTTGAATTTATTTGCTTGATCACCGATGAAAGATTTTCGAGCTTTTTTTCAAGCACTTCATTCGTCCATCCTTTTAATTCACCCGACAATTCTTTAGCAAGCCAATCAGGCCTGTTTTCTGAATTAAAGGTATCGAATAAATTCTCAAGATTCCACCAACTAATGTAATGTGTTTTCATTTAAATTTTGTTTTAAAAATCAATTTTTTTTCAATTTTTTTTAGGTCAAAAAGCCCTCTATTTTTCTATTAATTGCAAAAAATGGATTTTGTTAGTGCTTTTTTTGTAATTTAAAATGAATCTAAATAAAAAACCTTGTTAATTAACTTAATTACTGAATATTAAGAAGAGATAAAAAAGTGAACTTTTTTTTGCTCCGAAAAAAAAATTCACCCTTTTGATGAAAAAATTAATACGGATAATCGACTTTAAACATGAAATTTTTGATGCTTTTTTTTCAACAATTTTAATAAAATTTCAAGAAAAAACTTCAGATTATTCAAATAGTATTTTAAAATTTAGGGGATATTATTTCAAATATTTTCATCTTTATTTTTTCTATGTTTCAAATTAATTTGAAAGAAATAAATGCACAAAAACCAAAACTGTTTTTTGTTGAGTTTGAAAAAAGCCTAAATTTGCTCAATAATTTTTACGTCAAAATAAGAGAGAACATAATATGGAGTTTGTTAATCCAATTTTTTTATTTGGTCTTGCCGCAATCTCAATTCCTATAATAATCCATTTATTTAATTTCCGTAGATATAAAAA
>CAZBSL010000095.1:3124-4957 GCA_964494265.1 uncultured Bacteroidales bacterium | reverse complement strand
GTGCAATAGCTTCGATTTATAAACCATCTGATGTTTTTCAACTTCTTACGAACGATTTTGAAACTATACATCAGCATTTTGTAAGTCGTGATGAGTTTTTTGAGATGATGGAAAAAGTTCCCCTTTCACCTGCAGTAAAAAGTATTTCGGAAGTAAATAAACGACAAATTGAATTATTTGATTCTAAACCTGAACACGATAAATCGGCATACATTATTTCTGATTTTCAAAAAAGTATTAGTGATATAAATTTGCTTGAAAACGATACAAGTATTCATACTTTTTTAATTCCTGTTTTTTCTGAAATGACTAATAATATTTTTATCGATTCTTGTTGGCTTGAATCTCCGGTTCAACAAATTAATTCACAAGTGAAATTATTTGTTAGGATAAAGAATTCGTCTGACGTCAGTTATGAAAAAATTCCACTTAAACTTCTTATAAACAACAAACAAAAAGCCTTGGCAAGTTTCGATATTGAATCAGGCTCTTCAAGCGAAATTCCATTGATATTTACTAATTACGAAACAGGAATACAAAATGCCGTTCTCGAAATTACAGATTATCCGATTACCTATGACGATAAATTTTATTTTTCATTTTCAGTAAGTTCAGAAATAAGAATTTTATGTATAAATAGCTCAAAAGAAAGCATTTACTTAAACTCTATTTATGGAAATGATTCAACTTTTATTTTTCAAAACATTCTTGAAAAAAGCATAGATTATTCTTCATTAAATAATTTTAATTTGATAATTCTGAACGAACTTGATGATTTTTCATCCGGTTTGAGTATGGAAATTAAAAGATTTGTTGAAAATGGAGGAAGCACATTTATTATTCCGTCCTCCGATTCTGATTTGGCAAACTATAATAATTTTTTAACATCTTTAAATACCAGAGAATTAATTAGAAAAGATACAAATTCAATAAATGTCAGCGATGTTAATTTGGATCATGCGGTTTATTCCGATGTTTTTGAAAATATTGATGATAGTAATGATTCTAAGAAAAAACTGCCAACAAATATTGACCTGCCTGTCGTTCACTCTCACTTTGAAAAAATGAGATCATCACAAACAAACGAAGAAACTCTACTTTTTTTGCAAAATGGTGATAATTTTCTAAGTGTTCAATCGAATAAAAAGGGGAAAATATATGTTCTTGCAAGTCCGCTTTCTACCGAATTTTCAAATTTTCCGGTTCATCCTCTCTTTGTACCTACAATGTATAACATAGCTTTGCTTAGTAATGCTGTTGGAAAATTATATTATACAATTGGTGAAAATGAAGTAATTGAGTTAAATCCGAAAAACACCCAAAACGAAAAACTTGTTTATAAAATCAAAGAAAATAACTCTGATTTTGAAATTATACCGGAGTATAAAAATCAAAATTTTCAAGTAAGATTACTAACTCATGATCAGATTAAAAAGGCCGCAAATTATAATTTAAAAAAAGGCATTGAAAATATAATTGGAATTTCATATAATTATAATCGAAAGGAATCAGAGTTAGATTATTTGTCGGAAAGCGAAATCAGGGAAACTTTAGATGAATTGGATTTTGATAAAATTTCAATGATAATTGACGACAATGAATCATTATCGCAAACCTTAGAAAAACTGACTAAGGGAATTCAATTATGGAAGATATTTATTATTTTAGCCCTTGTTTTTCTGCTTTTTGAGGTATTAATTATTCGCTTATGGAAATAAAATTTATGAATAAAAATACACTCTTTTTGGTTTTTCTTATAGCTCTGATTGTTTCATCCTGCGGAGATAATGACTTGGGATTGCTACCAACATTTTCAAAAAACAATGTTTTGCA
>CAZBSL010000095.1:0-3024 GCA_964494265.1 uncultured Bacteroidales bacterium | reverse complement strand
GAAAGCAAAACAAATTATAGAAGATTGGTTTTTAAACTACAAAGGAGAAGGAAGAGTAAAACTTTTGGGATGGAAAGATGAGAAAGCTGCACTTTTAGAAGTAAAAAAATGGCAGCAAAATTAATGCAAAATGTCAGCATAGGAATTGAAATCAAATATGGAAGATAAGAATACACAAACAGAACCCATTGAACAGGAAGATTTAGAATCGCAACAAAATGATTCCCACAAAACCATACATCTGTCGGGAATGTACGAAACATGGTTTCTTGATTATGCTTCTTATGTAATTCTTGAAAGAGCTGTGCCTGGCATTAATGATGGACTTAAGCCGGTTCATCGACGCATACTGCATGCGATGAAAGACCTCGAAGATGGCAGGTACAATAAAGTTGCCAACATCATCGGACATACTATGAAATATCACCCTCACGGTGATGCTTCAATTGGTGATGCTTTGGTTCACTTGGGACAGAAAGAATTGCTGATCGATGCACAAGGAAATTGGGGAAATATTTTGACCGGCGATAGAGCTGCAGCTCCACGATATATTGAAGCACGTTTATCAAAATTTGCCAACGAAGTGCTTTTCAATCCTAAGACAACAATTTGGAAATCATCTTACGACGGGCGAAATAAAGAACCCTTGGCGCTTCCTGTAAAATTCCCTTTATTATTGGCACAAGGTGTTGAAGGTATTGCTGTTGGTTTAGCTTCAAAGATTTTGCCTCATAACTTCAACGAACTTATTGAAGCTTCAATAAAAATTTTGAATAATCAGGAATTTGAAGTTTTTCCTGATTTTCAAACCGGCGGACAGATTGATGTCTTGAAGTATAACGATGGTTTAAGAGGAGGAAAGGTCAGAATCAGGGCAAAGATACACCAAGAAGATAAAAAAACTCTTGTAATCAACGAAATTCCTTTTGGTACAACCACTTCATCCTTGATAGAATCAATTATTACGGCAAACGATAAAGGCAAAATTAAAATAAAAAAAATTGATGATAATACGGCTGAAAATGTTGAAATACTAATATATCTTGCTGCCGGAGTTTCACCTGATACTACCATTGATGCACTTTATGCATTTACAAATTGCGAAGTTTCAGTTTCTCCTAATTCCTGTATTATTCAAAATGATAAACCTGTATTTCTTGGAGTTAAGGAAATATTGAAAATTTCGACAGATAAAACTGTTGAGTTATTAAAAAAAGAACTTGAAATTCGTAAAAAAGAACTTGAAGAACAATGGCATTTTGCTTCACTCGAAAAAATATTTATCGAAAAACGAATCTATCGAAAAATCGAAGAATGTGAAACATGGGAATCTGTAATCGAAACAATTGATAAAGCTTTGATTCCCTACCACAAACTATTTTTAAGAAAAATTACAACTGACGATATTATTCGACTTACGGAAATAAAGATCAAAAGAATTTCAAAATATAATTCTTATAAAGCCGATGATATTATAAAAAGTATTGAATTTGAAATTGATGAAGTAAAAAATCACTTAGCAAATCTTATTGATTTTGCAATAAATTACTTCAAACAAATTAAAAAGAAATACGGCAAAGGACGTGAAAGAAAAACTGAGATCAGGAATTTTGATACTATTCAGGCTTCGATGGTGGCTGCCGCAACACAAAAACTTTACGTAAACCGTGAAGAAGGTTTTGCCGGAACATCCTTAAAAAAAGACGAATTTGTGTGCGATTGTTCTGATATAGATGATATCATTGTATTTCGGGAGGATGGAACTCTAATAATCACAAAAGTTTCTACTAAAACATTTGTCGGGAAGAATATTATTCATATCGATGTCTTTAAAAAAAATGATGATCGTACGATTTATAATATGGTTTACCGTGATGGTAAAAAAGGTAAGATTTTTGTGAAACGTTTTCCTGTTAAGGGCATTACACGCGATAAAGAATATGTGTTAACCAAAGGTAGTGAAGATTCCAAAGTTTTGTATTTTACGGCAAATCCAAATGGAGAAGCGGAAATTGTTAAAGTTACATTGCGTCCTAAACCCAAATTGCGAAAATTATCTTTTGAATATGATTTCAGCGAACTTGCAATTAAAGGACGAAGTGCTACAGGAAACACTTTAACTCCGAATCAGGTTCGAAATATCGTACAACGAGAAGAAGGTGTTTCAACTTTAGGAGCACGTGATATTTGGTACGACGATACCGTAAATAGACTTAATACAGAAGAAAGAGGAAAATATCTCGGTGCATTTATTGGTGATGATAAAATCCTTACGGTTTATCAATCAGGTGAATTCAAGGTTGTTAATTATGATATTTCAAATCATTTTGATGAAAATCTGATACTTATTGAGAAATATGACCCTGAAAGAATTTTTAGTGTCATTTATTATGATGGAAAACTAAAACAAAAGTACATAAAGCGTTTTCACCCTGAAATTACAAATAAAAAAAGCTTGTTTATTCCCGAAAGCAAAGATTCAAAAATATTGAATTTCAGCATCAATCATTTTCCGGTAATTAAAGTAATTTTTGACGAAAGTACAAACAAAAAAGTACTTGAGGAAACAATTAATATCCACGAATTCATTGGAATAAAGAGTTATAAGGCTAAGGGAAAACGCATATCGACTTTTGAAATTAAATCAATTAAAATGCTAAAACCACTTCCTTATGAAGAAAATGAGGATAATGTTTCAAACGAATCTGAACAGGAAAATGTAAGTGAAAAACAAATTGTAAAATCGGAAGAAAATGTATTTCCCAAAGATAAAGGAATAAAACCTGATGAACTAAAATCTAAGGAAAGCGACAACATTGATTCAGAAGAATTAAATCAACAAATGGAACTTGATTTTTAAATAAGATTATACCATATTTTTTTCTTGAAAGACAACATTAATGACAGTAAAGAAAAAAATGGAAAGTGAAAATAATAAATTAGATCATGCAATTTATAATCTTTATATATAGAAAAAGAGATAATTGCGAAATTAAAATTAAGAATATATTAACTTACGCTACA
>CAZBSL010000094.1:0-11066 GCA_964494265.1 uncultured Bacteroidales bacterium | reverse complement strand
TATTCGTATTTTAAAGTATCGACAGGATTGATTCTTGAAGCAAAAAAACCTTTGATACTTGTTATTAACATTGCAACAGTTATGGCAAGAAGTCCCGCAATAATAAATATGAACCAATTGATTGAAGCCTGATAAGCAAAATATTGCAACCAATTATCAATTATAAAATATGAAACCGGCCAGGCAATTACTATTGAAATAAGAATTAGTTTTAAAAACTCTTTTGAAAGCAAGGAAATTATAGATATTGTACCTGAACCCAAAACTTTCCTGACACCAATTTCCTTTGTTCGACGAGTGATTGTAAACGAAGTTAGTCCAAATAAACCAAGGCTGGCAATAAAAATTATAAGAATAGTAAATATTAAAGTAAGTTTTGCCAGGTTTTCTTCATCTGAATAAAGTTCGTCCAACTCATCGTTAAGAAAACTATATTCGAATGGCCTTTCTGGAGAAAATTCTTTCCATTTCTTTTCAATAAAATTAATAGTTTGAACATTGTTTTCAGGCGAGATTTTAATAGCAAGATATTTCAAAAACCATAAAATTTCCCATTCTTTTTCTTTCATATTCAAAACAAAAGGGCCTGCAGCTTCGTGTAATGAAGTAACGTTAAAATCTTTATAAACCCCAATAACTTTTTCATCACCACTCAACGAGCTGAATTTTTTTCCGATAGCATCCTTATTGCTATCCCAGCCGACATGCTTTACCATAGCCTCGTTAATCAGAATTCCTTTTTCGGGATCGGTTTTGCTTTCTTCCAGATAATCACGGCCTTCAATAATTTTTATATCAAATGTTTTTATAAAATCATATCCAATAACAAGAGCCGGATAAAATTGCCATTTGTCTATTGGAAAACCTTCGGGCCGAAATTCGTGAGTATTGTGGGCCGAACCCAGTATATCATCCATGGTTGTAACACTCAAAATATTCGGATTTTGGAGCAATTCCTTTTTAAAAGATTTATAGGAATTTGCCACATTTGTATGGTTTACAGGTATGACTACAATATTCTCTTTATCGAAACCGAGTTTAGCATTGCGTAAATATGTTGCCTGCCTGAAAATAAATAGGGTAAGAACAATTAAACTTATCGAAATTGCAAATTGCAGAACAACAAGGATTTTTCGTGCCAATCCTTTTTTGGTGTTTTTTAGCAACCCGCTATATAAAATCAGCAATGGTTTCAATGAAGACAAATAAAATGCAGGATATAATCCGGATACGAAACCTGTTATGAGTCCTAAAAGTATTAACCCGATTAAATATTCCGATTGAAAAAAGATTGAAGTACTAAAATCTTTACCCGTAAAAACATTAAATGCAGGTAAAATAAGTTCAATAAAAAATAGTGCAAAAATCAATGAAATAAAGCTCAAAATAACGGCTTCCGATATAAATTGAAAAATTAAGCGTTCCCTTCTAACCCCAAGTATTTTTTTTATGCCGATTTCTTTAATCCTACAATCTGATGCTGCTGTGGCGAGATTAGTAAAATTTATTGCCGCAATAATTAATAGAAAAAAGGCAATTATTGATAAAATTCGAATGTATGAATAATTGTTATTTGCTTCTAATTCATAGTCAAGTTTCGATTTGAGATGAATATCGGTTAAAGCCTGAAGATAAAGAGACACATTGTCTTTTTCAGCATCATAAAAATATTTTTCAATAAAAGAGGGTAATACATTTTCAAGTTCTTCGGGCTCGGCATTTGCTTGTAATAAAAAATAAGTCCAGCAGGGATTCCAAACCCATGTATCAGGCAATTTTCCGCCATATAATTGAGCAACCGACGACATAGATCCGAGAAAATCGAATTTGAAGTGCGATTGAGATGGGCTATCTTTAACTACTCCCGTAACCTTTAAATCAAAACGTTTCTCAAATCTTAATAGTTTCCCGACAGGATTTATATCTCCAAAATATTTATTTGCAGTTGACTCGGTGATTACAACCGAATAGGGTTCGTCTAAAGCAGTTTTAGGATTGCCATAAATGAATTCGTGATCAAATACATCGAAAAAGGTAGAATCAGCATAAAAAAAACGCCTTTCGTTGAAACGTTGGTCATCGTATTCAATCAATAGTCGGGGCGATTGGAAATTAAAAATCCTGACAGCATTTAAAATCAATCCCGGATATTCATCTTTTAAGGTAAAAGCAACAGGAAATGGTGAGCTTGCCGAATTTTCGCCAACCCCCTCAAAACTATAAACATTTACAAGCCTGTAAATCTTTTTTGAATTTTTATGATAACGATCGTAGCTTAATTCATCAATAACATATAAAGTTATTAATATAAAACTTGCTAATCCTATTGCTAAACCCAAAACGTTTATAAACGTATGCGATTGTTTGCACGTTTGTCTGTAAAACATTTTTATATAAATATTTAGCATGATGGATACTGCTTATTGATTACCGTTTACCAGAATCCGGATGTTGATTCCGCTTGTGTTTTTAAGTATTCGTCTTTTTCCTAAACATTAAAGGGATGTTCTCCTTGCCAGGTGCACCAATTTCTACCAATTCCCAATCCTTGTCGTATTTTTCTATTTTATGTTTCAAAACAGTTACTTTTTCTTCGGGAGGACAATTATTTCCTTCCCAGTCCATTAATTCAACTCTGTATTGAATAGTTTTTTTTCGTCCGTTTATCCTGACATCAATTTCAATGTTTTGCTCAATGTCAACATCCGGTATTAAAATTACTACTTCTCTCATTATTTTTATTTTTATATATTAAACAAATAATTTTATTCAAATCGTAAAGCTTTAACAGGGTTTGCTCTTGCAGCCATTATAGCGCGATAACTTACGGTTATCAAGGCTATTAATAAGCCTAATAATCCTGATATGATAAAAACCCAAAATGGCATATCAATTCTGTAGTAGAATCCTGTTAGCCATTCATCGAGAAAATAATATGCAATTGGCCAGGCAATTATGTTTGCCATTAGCACCCATTTTGCAAAAACAGTATCCAATAGTTTTACAATAGAAAATATTGACGCACCATGCACTTTACGAATACCGATTTCTTTTGTTTTCATTTGGGCAATAAAAGCAGCCAAACCAAATAAGCCGAGGCAGGCAACAAATACTGCAAGAATTGTAAAAGCAATTAAAGTCAATTGCATTTTTTGTTCATTTTGATAGAGGCTATTATAACGCTCCGTGAAAAACATACTTGAAAATTGAACACCTGTAAAATGCTTTTTCCACATACTTTCTACAAGCTCAATCATCTCTTTTTCTTTACCCTCTTTGTATCTTACGCTAATAAATCTGATTCTTTCCGGAGACAGAAAATGAGACATTGGCTCAATTTTTTTATCAAGTCCCTGATAGTGGTAATCTTTTACAACGCCGATTATTTTTCCTTTACCTTTTTCTTCACCTTCGCCTCTATGTGAATTATACGTTTTCCCGATAGCTTTGCCTGGATCCTTGATTCCCATTTTGTGAATAGCAGCTTCATTAAGAATCCATTTATCGGTAGTATCTTTTGAAAATTCTTTAGAAAAATTCCGGCCGGCTATTATTTCAATTTTATAGGTATCAAAATAATCATAATCAACGGAATAAAACCTACTTAAAAAAGTTTCATCAGGTAATAATTCTGTTTCAAAACCGGTATCAGAGTAATTTGAAGTTGAAGGTACTTTCGATGAGGCAGCAACTTTTTCAATAATCGGTTGCTGGATTAATTCATCACGAAACACACTATAATGATCCCGAACATAATTACTTTCAAATGGAATTATAAGCAAATTTTCTTTTTGAAATCCGAGGGATTTTTTTTGAAAATAATTCATTTGCAGATAAGCAGTAATTGTTCCAATTATCAAAGCAATAGAAATACCAAACTGCAAAACAACAAGAATTTGCCTAAAACTAAAATTCTTGCTTTTAGTATCCATTTTACCTTTTAGTACGACGATTGGCCTAAACGAAGAAAGATAAAATGCAGGATATATACCGGCAACAATTCCGGTTCCGAATATAATTATTAGAAGTGCATACAGGATTTCAGTTTTACCGAGGGTAAGTAGTGATAAGGATTTATTCGTAAAGGTATTATAATATGGTAAAATAATTTCTATTAATAGAAGAGCAATAACAAATGAAATTAAAGCCAAAATAAACGACTCGCCTAAGAATTGAATAACTAATTGTCTTTTATTTGCTCCCATTGTTTTCCTGACTCCAACTTCAAGAGATCTGCGACCTGCAAGTGCAGTTGACAAATTCATAAAATTAAAACAAGCAATAACTAAAATTAAAATTGCAACGATGGAGAAAGTATAAACCGATGATGTACTACCGCTTGGTTCAATTCCCCACATCATATCCGAAAGATGAATTTCGGAAACCGGTTTAAGATATAATCTCATAGAAGCCTCGACATCATCATTTTGAAAAAACTTTTGATAAGCAGGCAGAATATATTGGTCGACTAAAAGCTGAAGTTTTTCCTCTGCCTGTTCTTTTTCAATTCCATCTTTTAATAATACATAGGTATAAAGATAATTATTCAGCCAGGTTTTTAAATTATCCGGCATATAAGTTTCCAACGTACTAAACGATGTCAGAACATCGAAATGAAAATGACTGTTTTCGGGTACATTTTTAATAATACCAGTTACTAAATATGATTTTTTTTCATCACCCCATTCAATCAGAATGTGCTTATTAATCGGGTTTTCACTTCCGAAATATTTTTCAGCACCTTTCTCAGTAAGAATAGCCGTAAAAGGCTCTTCCAAGGATTTTTTGGAATCACCTTGAATGAATGGAAACGTGAAAACATTGAAAAAACTTGGATCAACAAAAAACACCTCCTCGTTATGATCTACACCCCTAATATCTTCAATTGACATTTCATTTGGATATAAACGAACCATATCCTCAAAATCAGGAATATCATTTTTAATTGTTTGTCCATAAATTGCTCCGGTAACAGGGACTAAAAATCTTTCTTTATTATAAAAAATATCACGATCAACCCTATAAATATTATTTATTTTTTCATTATATTTATCATAACTTAGTTCATCAAAAACCCACAATGTTATTAATAAAGAAGCAGCCATTCCTATAGCAAGGCCGATAATATTTATCAGAGTGAATCCTCGATTTCTGAAAAGATTCCTAAAAGTTGTCCTGAAATAATTTAATATCATTTATTAATAAATTAAGCATTATAAAATATACGTAATTGAAAGAAAAATCCGGAAAATATTCGAAAATAATTCCAATATTTCCCGGATTAAATAAAACTATCGATGATCTGTATAAATTTTATTGACTATTCGCCAACCTTCTTTGAATTTATATAATGATAAATAATCGGTAAAAATCTTTTTTGAATCTTTGTATAATTCAATTTTGGCAATAGCAGCCTTGTCGGTTATATCAATCATTACAAACTCACAAGTAACTTTTTCATTTTCTGCCGGAGGATCGGGATTTTCTTTTTGCTTGTTTTTTGCATATTCAATCCATGAATAAATAGGATATTTTGTTAATGCGTTATGATTTTCCCCTAATAAGTTGAAACCGGGATGAAATCCTTCTTCGGTTTTTGACAGATCTCCATTATTTTGGAGTCCATCGACATAAGCCGTTTGAATGACGGTTTTTATTGCCTCTTTTTCTTCATTCTGATTGTCTTGTGCCAATATCAGCACCGGAAACAATAATGCAAGAAAAATACTAATTACATTTTTTTTCATTTTTGTAAATATTAAACTTTCATACTTGCTACAGTCTCTTTTATGTTTTCATTAATAATTTGTCCATCGAATAAACGAATTATCCGGCGACTATATTCTGCATCTCTTTGTGAGTGAGTTACCATAACTATTGTAGTTCCGTTTTGGTTCAAGTTGTCGAGCAAATTCATTACTTCTTCACCATGCGATGAATCGAGGTTACCGGTTGGCTCATCCGCCAAAATCAAACTGGGATTTGCAATAACAGCTCTTGCTACGGCAACTCTTTGTTGTTGGCCACCCGAAAGTTGTAATGGAAAATGTTTTTTACGATGAATTATTTGCATTTGCTCCAATACTTCATCAACTCTTTTTTTGCGTTCGGACGAATTATATCCTAAATAAATCAAAGGAAGTTCGACATTTTCAAAAACGTTTAGCTCGTCTATCAGATTAAAATTTTGAAAAACAAAACCGATATTTTGTTTTCTGAGTTTCGCTCTTTGTCGTTCGGAAAAACCTGATACTTCGTTTTCAAGAAAGAAATACCCGCCTTCTGAAGGATTATCCAATAATCCGAGAATATTCAATAATGTTGATTTTCCGCAACCCGAAGGTCCCATAATTGCTACAAATTCACCTTTCTGAATTTCAAAAGATACCTGATTTAGAGCAGTAGTTTCAACTTCGTCTGTTCTAAATATTTTACTTAAATTTTCTGTTCTGATCATGATATTTTTTTTTATTAATTATTAATTGTATTCGATTTTACTTTTTTAAATTTTGTTTTATTATTTAAATATTAATTTGTCTTTATTTCCAAATGAATCATATGACGAAACAATTACTTTTTCGCCGGGCTTTATGCCTTCCATAACTTCATAGAAATTTGTGTTTTGTCTATTGATTCTGATATTTCTTTTAATAGCAAAATCACCTGAAGGATCTAATACATATATCCAATTTCCGCCGGTTTCCTGGAAGAAGCCCCCTCGTTTAACGATTATAGCATCGGTTTCGCTACTAAATTTCAGTCTTAATTGTAAAGTTTGCCCTCTCTTTATCGAAGAAGGAGATAAACTGTCGAATAATAAATCGACCTGGAAAGCACCATTTCTGACATCAGTATAAATCTTATTAATATATAGTTGGTAATTTTTTCTGTTAAAATCGAATTCGGCAGGTTGTCTGATAAAAACTCGAGAAATATACCTTTCGTCGATATTTGCACGTAATTTAAAACCATCTTGTTTATCAATTTGGCCGAGATGTTCACCCGAAGATTTTGTTTCTCCAATTTCGGCACTAAAAGAGGAAAGCTTCCCTTTTGCCGGAGCCTTTACATAAGCATTTTCAATATTCTTTCTTAAAAGATTCAGGTTTTCATGCATTCTGAAAAGTGAATTATCAATGTCATTCGCCTGAACATCACGGCTTAATGAATCGAGATGTTGTAGTTTTATTGAGAGTTCTAATTGTTTTAAATTAAAACTAAATTCACGATCGGCATCTTCAAATTCTTTTAAAGAAATTACGCTATCGGCAAACAATTCAACTTTTCTTTCGTAATCGATTTTTGCGGCATCTATCATATATTCAAGATTCACAATTTCTTTTTGCCGCAAATATATATTTTGTTCAAGGCTAAGCTGTGAGTTTTGCAATCTGTTAATTTCGCCGAGCATTCGGGTTTCCTGCTCCATATAATTCAATTCCATTGCCGTATTTAATAGCTTAAGAATTGTATCGCCTTTGTTAAGCATTGCACCGTCTTCAACATAAACAGCTTCGACAACCCCACCTTGAATTGCATCTATATAAACAGTATTTTTGGGATAAACAACTCCATCAATTGGGATAAATTCTTGAAATTTATCCATTAACACCTCAGCAATTGTTATTTGATTTTTATCAACATACAATTTACTTGATTTATCTCTTAGAAAAATCAGGTAAATGAGGAAAAATACAAAAGCAAGCACCCCTATAATTGATAAAATTCTTTTTAATGTCCATTTCTTTTTTTCAATTTTTCTATCCATCTCCGTTTGTTTTTAACATATTTTAACTAATACTATGCCACCCTTTTTATGTATATGAAATATAATATGTTACAATAGATTTTAACGCTTAAGCAATTATTATTGTTCATTTTCGTTCATTTTTTTGTACAAATTTGAACATTAATATTTAATTTTACAACATTGAATGGTTTATTAAGAATTTAAAGCAAAATGCCATCGAAATTTATGATTAAACCCCCAATTAATGTAAATGACTATAATAGAAATCAATACGAAGAATTAATAAATTAGCTGTTATGAGTAAACTAAATGCAAAAATACTGATTGTTGATGACGATCAGGATATTTTATTAGCTGCAAAGCTTTTCTTAAAACAACATATTAAAATAGTTCATACCGAAAAAAACCCTGAAAATATTCCGGCCTTATTAAAAAATGAAAATTATGATCTGACCTTGCTGGATATGAATTTTTCGCGCGATGCAACAAGTGGAAAGGAAGGTTTTTTTTGGATGAATAAAATTCTTGAAATTGATCCTGCGGTAGTTGTGATTTTGATTACAGGCTATGGCGACATTGAATTGGCCGTTCAGGGAATCAAAGAAGGAGCAACTAATTTTCTGCTAAAACCCTGGGATAATAAGAAATTATTGGCTACCATAAGCACAACCCTTCAACTGCGACAGTCGAAAGTTGAACTTGAAAATCTTCGATCAAAACAAAAAGTTTTGATGGCAAATCAAGATCAGGGTTATGCCAATCTGATAGGCAATTCACCTAATATGCAACAGGTTCTCGGAACAGTTCAAAAAGTGGCAACAACTGAGGCTAACGTGCTTATTCTCGGCGACAATGGCACCGGAAAAGAACTTATTGCCAGAGCAATTCATAAGGCTTCGAACAGAAAAGATGATGTTTTCATTAGCGTTGACCTTGGTGCAATTAGCGAAACATTGTTTGAAAGCGAATTGTTTGGATTTAAAAAAGGCGCTTTTACTGACGCCAAAGAAGACCGTGCAGGCCGCTTTGAAGCAGCTTCAAAAGGAACGATATTTTTAGATGAAATAGGAAATTTATCTTATGCTCTGCAATCGAAGCTTTTAAGTGTTCTTCAAAACCGATATGTTGTCAGACTTGGTACCAACAAAGAAATACCGATAGATGTCAGATTGGTTTGTGCTACAAACATGCCTTTATATCAGATGGTTAATGAGGGGAAGTTTCGTCAAGACCTGCTTTATAGAATAAATACTGTCGAAATTCCACTACCTTCCTTAAAAGATCGCATCGAAGATATTCCTTCGCTTGTCGAGCATTTTCTTGAAATCTATTGTAAGAAATATAAAATGCCTCTGAAACGAATTAACGATGCAACCCTAAAACGACTCGAAAAACATAATTGGCCCGGAAATATCAGAGAATTACAGCATTCGGTGGAAAGAGCAGTAATTATGAGCGAATCAAACATACTTCAACCTCACGACTTCTTTCTTCCTCAAATGGATGAAACAAAAACCGACGAGATAAATTCTTCAAACCTTAACCTCGAAGAAATCGAAAAAATTCTGATCAGAAAAGTAATTGATAAACATGGTGGAAATATTAGTAAAGCTGCAAAAGAATTAGGACTAACAAGAGCATCGCTTTACCGTAGAATTGAAAAGTATGATTTATAAAAATTTTCGCTTTCAGGTATGCTTGAGAGTAATATTATTGACTCTTTCTATTTTATTGTTCTTCTTTCTGATAAATCTGACAAAATATACAATTAGCCTAATAATTGTTGTTGTTTTAATTGCAATTCAAACAATATTACTGATAAAATTTGTCGAGAGAATTAATAAAAAATTAAAAATCTTTTTAGATAGCATCAGGCATTCTGATTTTTCAAGTTCTTTTACCGATCAGGGCCTTGGTAGAAGTTTCGATCAACTCAATAATGCCTTTCAAAATGTAATTCTTGAATTTAAAAAAAATAGAGCCGAAAAAGAAGAACATTATAATTATCTTCAAACGGTTGTACAGCATGTTAGTATAGGAATAATTTCCTTCAAAAGAGATGGTAAAGTTGATATGTTTAACAATGCAGTAAAAAAAATATTAAAAATCAACAATTTAAGAAATGTATATGAATTAGATAATATCAAAGATGGCTTTTCGGATATTTTGCTTAAGATGAAAGCAGGTGAGAAATATCTTGTGAAAATTTTTATTGAGGACGAATTACTTCAATTATCGATTTATGCTACTGAATTTAGGATGAGAGATGAAGAATTTGTATTAATATCACTTCAAAATATTCATGCTGAACTTGAAGAAAAAGAAATCGAATCATGGCAAAAGCTAATCAGGGTTTTAACCCACGAGATAATGAATTCAATCACTCCAATTTCATCGCTTGCATCTACAGTTCAGGAAATTTTAATTGATGAAGACTCAGATCAAATAAAACTAAAAGACCTTGATGATGAAGATGTTGAAAGCATTCAAATTGCAATAAAAACTATTCATAATCGAAGCGAGGGCTTATTGAATTTTGTTGATATTTATAGAAACCTCACCCGCATTCCGAAACCAAATTTTAGATATTTCAGAATTTCTGAGCTTTTTGAACGGACTGAACATTTATTAAAACCCAAATTATCAAAACTGAAAATAAAATTCCTTTATAAAATTTTTCCTGAAGATATAATGCTAACTGCTGATCCCGATCTAATTGATCAGGTTGTTATAAACCTTTTGCTAAACGCTATCGATGCCGTTAAAAAGGTTGAAAACCCTCAGGTTTCAATAATAGCCTCTAAAACAATGCACGGAAAAATCAATATAGATTTTATCGACAATGGTTATGGGATTAAACCGGATATTCTTGATAAAATATTCATGCCTTTTTTTACTTCAAAAAGAGAAGGTTCGGGAATTGGTTTAAGTTTATCACGACAAATTATGCACTTGCATAAAGGAACAATAACAGTAAAATCAAAGCCAAACGATGGCTGTGTCTTTACGCTTACTTTTTAAAAATAATTTTGATGAAAAAACACATTTATATTCTGATTATATTGTTTTTAACAGCTTTTATTACATTTTCATGCGGTGAAAATAAAACGAAGAAAAAACCGATTTCTATAAAAAAAGAAGAACCGAAAGCCAAAATAAAAATTCCTGATTTTAATTCTGATTCGGCATATTGTTTTGTTAAAAAGCAAACGGAATTTGGCCCGAGAGTTCCAAATACCCCGGCCCATGAAAAATGTGCTAAATTTTTAGTGTCAAAACTTAAAACATTTTCATCAAATGTGGAAATTCAAAAATT
>CAZBSL010000093.1:1888-11131 GCA_964494265.1 uncultured Bacteroidales bacterium | reverse complement strand
CATTAACAAAATTTCAAGCATTGAAAGAAATCATATTCTGATAGGTGAAAAACTTATTCCTATCGGGCCGGCCTTTATGGATGTATTTTTCAATACTTTGAAAAACAGAAACCTAATATAAATTATTGGTTTTGTTGAAAATCGTTTATGATTCGAAAAGTAAGATAATATTTCGATAAAACTGGTAAAAAGCTTTAGGAGTATTTTGAGCTTAGTGATAAACCAGGTCCTTCAGGGCTTCGTATTTAATGAAACAAGATGAAAATGTAGTAAAAAGGATTCCATCTTTTTAAAAGATGGAATCCTAAATCCAACTGAATAATTTTGTATTTTTGTAAAAGAAAAGATTAGCAAAATGCCAACTTATAAGAGCCAAAAAGAAAAATCAAAAGTAGATGAAGTTCTTGAAGAGTATGGGCAACCATTAAATTTTGAAAAGGTTTGGTTGATGTTTCAAGAAACAGATCGTTTAATCAAGGAGCAATCAAAAGCGACCGGTAACAGCGCTTCAATTATTAACAAATAAAGTTTTGAACCAAAAAATGGTAATACAATTATTAATGTTCAGGTTTTTTTAAATTATCTCTAAAAATGTATAAACAAATAAATTATCTTCATTTTCAATCATTTTATTTTAAAATATTGATATTGGTTTTAATAATAATAAGTTCAACTGCCTTTTCTCAAATCAATTCACCTGCAAGTTGTTTTGGTGGGAAAAAGCAATTGAAGGAATTTATTTCAAGAGAAATGGTTTATCCAAAGCATTGCTTAAATAATAAAATTGAGGGCAAAGTGGTTTTGTCATTTATTATAAATCCAGATAGTACGGCCTCAAATCTTAATATTATTGAATCCGTTTCCCCTGATATAGATGCTGAAGCAGTTAGGATATTTAAAAAACTATTATGGATACCGGCCGTTTATCTTGAAAAGGCCATACCACGTGAATACATCCTTGAAATTGATTTTAAAATTAAGAAATATAAAAAATATTGCAAACAAAGGTCTTACACAAATTTCATTATTCCTTATAAGCCTTTTGATACATCAAACATAATTTATAATTTGGATAAGTTGGATGTAGCTCCCTATCCGATTTTTAAAAACAGATTATATTCGTTTAACGATTTTATTAAAGATAATATGAAATATCCTGAACAGGCTTTTTCCAGAAGCATTTCAGGTTCTGTTAAACTTTCATTTGTAATTGAAATCCATGGTGGAATTTCCAATATTTATATTGAAAATTTCATTGGTGGAGGTTGTACCGAGGAAGCAATCAGATTAATTAATTTGCTTAAGTGGATGCCCGGGATAAAAGATTCAAAAGCAGTTAGAACAAAATTGACATTAGGTATTGGCTTTAATCTTAAAAATAAAGACGATAACCGCCGTTCGGTTCAAAAGGATAACACACTATAAATTTCTATAATGAAACGAATAGGGCTTTTGTCAGATACGCATAATTCCTTAATACCGGGAATTTTGAAGTTTTTTAAAAATTGTGATGAAATTTGGCATGCTGGTGATTTAGGAAGTATTCAGATTGCTGAGGAATTGAACAAATTAAAATCTCTAAAAGCTGTTTATGGAAATATTGATGGCCATGAACTTAGAATTAATTATCCCGAACTTCTTATTTTTAATTGTGAAAATGTGAAGGTTATTATGACCCACATTGGAGGATACCCTGGTAATTATGAGAAAAAAGTGAAAGATATTCTTTTAACTGAAAAGCCTAAGTTGTTTATTTCCGGCCATTCACATATTTTAAAAGTAATTTATGATAAAAAGTATGATTTATTACATTTAAATCCCGGAGCAGCAGGAAAATCAGGATTTCATAATGTCTGTACAGCAATGCGTTTTGAAATCTCTGATGATAAAATTTTAAATCTTGAAATTTTTGAAACAACTAAGAACAAGCAAAAAAAAGTCCCAGATTTGCCTGAAGTAAATCAGTAGAAAGCGGGTTCATTGATAAAATGTTTTATCAAAGATATTTATAATGTATTATATAGAAGCAAGTATGAATTACAAACTTATCTTAATCTATCAGATGAACGGACAAGTTTTTCATCTTTACGAATTGACCTAAATGCTAATATGAAAAATAATAAGGAAATTAAAGGAAAAAATGATCCGGTCAAATAATCTGCCTTGCTTTGTGTAATTTCTTCAATATAATTAATGTAATAAAAGAAATATAGTGATATTAAAATGATATTTAATAACAAATTGAATTTGATCACTTTTAGTTGAGTTTTTCTATTTTTGTAAAGGAAAATCGTTACAAATGATAAAACTGCAATAAAAGGGACAATGATTAAAAAGGGTAAGGAACTGATATTAACATTATCGGAAAATTCGGTATGTTTAATAATCCCTGTTACCCATAATTGAATAGAATAATTTTCGGAGAAGAAGTTTGCTAAGGGAAAGAAAAACATTAAAGCTATGGCAATTGAAGCTAAAAATAGAAATATTGATTGAATTCTTTGTATCATGATTTAATATTATTTAATTTTTTACAAAGATAAAATGATTTTTTTAAGTGAAAATTGGCTAAATGAATAAAAAAAATAAAAAATGTGAGTTTTATTTTTTTATTTTAATATTTTAACTATTTTTGCAATACGAAATGAATTTCTCAACAAACATGTTGTTTTAGTTGATTCCAAATGAGAATTCAGTAAAATATGGAATAAGAAAAATATAATTACTCTATTACAATATACTTTTTGTTAACACAATACGCTAAATAAAAATTGATGTACGATATTATAGAACTTAATGGTAAGAAGGTTTCTGATCTAAAAGAGATTGCCAAAGAATTAAATCTAAGAAGGTATGATAAGCTGGTTAAACAAGATATTATATATAAAATTCTGGATCATCAGGCATTAAATCCTCCTCAGGAAATCATTGAGAAAGAGAAAGAAGAAGCAATGCAATCACTCAAATCAAAACGAAAAAGAATACATAAAAAACCGGGAGATAGTGATCCGAGAAAACCCGGACAGAAAAATCACAAGTTTAATTCTCCAAAACCTCAAGATAAGAGTGAAGATAGACCTGAAGAAAAAAGAGTTATCCATAAGAAACCAAGCATAAAAATTATTCCGAAACCTACATTTGAAAAAAAATCAGAAACTATTTCAAAACCTAACTTGAAAAAAGAAGAAGAATCTATTCCTAAGGAAGTTCCGAAAAAAGAAGAAATTAAAAAGAATGATAATATAGTCATTACTAAAAAAAATGATGTTAAATCGGAAAAGATTGTAGAAAAGATAGAAATTCAGGAAGATAAAAAAACAATTCCTCAAGAAGCCTTGATTCCTATCGAAGTTCCCAAGCCTGCTAATGAACCAAAAACTCAGGTGAAAGAAAATAATGGTGAAAAAAAGAAAAAAGAAATTACAATAAAGGAAAAAACAGATACAAAAGAAGAAGTTAAAAGTGTTAATGAAGGAAATATAGAGAATGGGGAAAAGATTGAGGAAAAACCCAAAGAAAAATATTCCTTCCAATATGAAGGCTTTGTTTCAAGCGAGGGCGTGTTAGAAATTATGCCCGACGGCTATGGTTTTTTAAGATCGTCTGATTATCACTATCTTTCGTCACCAGATGACATCTATGTTTCGCAATCGCAGATAAAGCTTTTTGGATTAAAAACGGGCGATACAATAAAAGGAAGCATAAGGCCTCCGAAAAATGGTGAGAAATATTTTCCTTTAATCAAAGTTGAATTAATTAATGGAAAAACTCCTGAAAACATTCGCGACAGAATACCCTTCGACCATTTAACTCCTTTATTTCCTGAAGAAAAATTCAATCTAACCGGACATAAGAACAGTAATTTGTCATCAAGAATTATTGACATGTTTACGCCGATTGGAAAGGGGCAGAGAGGATTGATAGTAGCCCAACCAAAAACCGGTAAAACAGTTCTTTTAAAAGATGTTGCCAACGCAATTGCAAATAATCATCCCGAAGCCTATCTGATAGTTTTATTGATTGATGAGCGACCTGAAGAAGTTACTGACATGCAGCGAAGCGTTAATGCTGAAGTTATTGCATCAACTTTTGACGAACCGGCCGACCGACACGTGAAAATTGCAAACATCGTGCTTGAAAAAGCCAAACGTTTAACCGAATGTGGCCATGATGTTGTTATTTTACTCGATTCAATTACCAGGTTGGCAAGAGCTTATAATACGGTTTCGCCTGCCTCAGGCAAGGTTCTTTCGGGTGGTGTTGAAGCAAATGCCTTACAAAAACCAAAAAGATTCTTCGGTGCAGCAAGAAATATTGAAAACGGTGGTTCCTTGACAATAATTTCAACAGCACTGACAGAAACAGGATCAAGGATGGATGAAGTTATTTTTGAAGAATTTAAAGGTACTGGTAATATGGAGCTTCAATTAGATAGAAAACTTTCTAATAAGCGTATCTATCCGGCAATTGATATTGTGGCATCAAGTACCAGACGCGAAGACCTCTTACTTAAAAAAGAGAATTTACAACGTATTTGGATTTTGCGTAACCATCTTGCTGATATGAATGCTCTTGAAGCTATGGAATTTTTGAGAGATAAAATGAAATATACTGACTCGAACGAAGAGTTCCTCTTGTCAATGAATTCATAATTCATAAAATATTACAAATTGTTTTACCTATTGTGGTACAATAGGAATACAATCGAAATACGATTGAAATTGTTTTAATCGGCTAATATTTTTTTAGCTAAATTCCTGAAATCAATTCCATCAAAATTCCCTGAACTCATCATTAATAAATTGGTGTTATACCAATTCATTTTCAACAAATCTTTTTCTAAAAGTTTCGAGTTTGTATAAACTTGCAAATTAGTGTTTGCAAAAGCTTCCTTAATAGTTTCAGGAGAAAGTTCAGGAAGAAGTTTTAATTTAATAGTATGAGAATTATAATAAACAATAGGTACGTCAGCTTTATCAAGGCAAGCCTGATATTCGGAAAGGAATTCTTTATTTAAACTACTGAAAGTGTGCAATTCAATGCATGCCACAAGTTTCCTTTCCTGAAATTGCTCCTTAACGGCATTAACACTCGCTTTAAGCTTTGATGGGGAGTGTGCAAAATCTTTAAAAATCTTTGTTTCTTCATTTTTATCAACTAATTCAAGTCGTTTTGAAGCCCCCGAAAAGTATTTTATTGCTTCATTAAATTGCTCATTCGTAATTCCGAGTTCTTTACAAACCAATTTTGCACCACTCAAATTCTGTAAATTATGTTTGCCAAATATTTTTAATGGAATTTCATCCTGCATCAAAAAAGTTATTCCGTTTTTAATTACATAATCAGGAGTTTTATAAGAAATTTTATTGATGTTATTCTTTGTAGATTCAACCAATATTTTCACATTTTTATCTTCCTCACAATAAACGAGTGAGCCGCCTGTCTCTATCAGTTCAATAAAAATTTTAAATTGTTCGAGATAATTTTCCCAAGTTGGAAAAACATTAATATGATCCCATGCAATTCCGCTTAATAGAGCAATATTTGGTTTATACAGATGAAATTTCGGCCTTCTGTCGATGGGAGAAGTGAGGTATTCATCGCCTTCGATAAGCATTATTTTTGCTTCCTCCGATAATTTCACCATAATTTCAAAGCCCTCTAATTGAGCTCCAACCATAAAATCGCAGTTAATATTATTATAATTTAAAACATGCAATATCATGGCTGTAATTGTGGTTTTTCCGTGGCTGCCTCCAATCACTACCCTAATTTTATTTTTCGATTGTTCGTATAAATATTCCGGATATGAAAATATTTTTATCCCTAATTCTTTTGCCCTTAAGAGTTCTGGATTATCATTGCGGGCATGCATCCCAACAATTACAGCATCAAGTTTAGATGTAATTTTTTCAGGAAACCATCCTTCATTTTCAGGAAGTAAATTATATTTTTTCAGCCTTCCTTTCGATGGTTCAAAAATTTCATCATCCGATCCGCTTACTAAATAATTTTTCTTGTGTAAAGCAATTGCAAGATTATGCATTGCACTTCCGCCAATTGCAATAAAATGAACTTTCATAATTAAATATTGAATTAATTTGATGACAAATTTACAATTATCAATAAATTTGCAGAATAAAAATTTAATTTTATTACTCAAATATTTCATAAAAACCAAAAGAATAAACAAGTATTTAAATGAACTTTGAATTACTCGAAAAACTAAAAGAACAAACAAAAGAAATGACAGCTTTTGAGTTGTTATCTTTTTTAATAAATAAAGAATCAAAAGATTTGGCTTTTGCCACGAGTCTTGGAATAGAAGATCAGGTGATTACTGAAATGATTTCTTCGCTTGATTCTTCAATCAGAATTTTTGTGCTTGACACAGGCCGATTTTTTCCCGAAACCTATGATTTGATTGAGCGAACTAACAGCAGATTTAATGTAAAAATCGAAATATTTTTCCCAAATGCTGAAAGTGTTGAAAATATGGTTAACAAAAAAGGAATAAACCTGTTTTACAATAGTGTTGAAAACAGACAATTATGTTGTAGGATTAGAAAAATTGAACCCTTGAAAAGGGCTTTGAAAGATGTTAAAATCTGGATTACGGGCCTGCGAAATGAGCATTCGGTTAGTAGAGCGGAAAGTTCGAGAATCGAATGGGATGATACAAATCAATTGATAAAAGTGAATCCTTTGATTGATTGGAAAGAAAAAAATGTTTGGGATTATATAAACAAAAAAAATATTCCTTTTAACTCTCTATATAATAAGGGCTTTAAAAGCATTGGTTGTCAGCCTTGCACAAGAGCTGTTGATTTGGGCGAAAATCCGCGGGCAGGCCGCTGGTGGTGGGAAAATAATGAGAATAAAGAATGTGGTTTGCATAGAAGATAATTTCTATCTTTGATTTTTTTGAATTCATTTTAATATTATACAAATAATGAAAAATATACTATACATATTTCTTGTTTTTTATAGCATAAATATTTATTCACAAGATATTAAGCTTGACAAAAATTTCTCGAAAGAAGAAATTCATGATAAAAATCAAAAATCACCTTTCGATTATGTTGATCCGTTTATAGGAACAGGAGGAGATGGCCATACATATCCCGGAGCAGTAATTCCTTTTGGAATGGTGCAGTTAAGCCCTGATACTGATATGAAATCATATCGCAAAAGCTATAATTGGTGTGCCGGTTATCAATATGGCGACAGCTCGATTATTGGTTTTAGCCATACACATTTTAGCGGGACCGGCCATTCCGACCTTGGCGATATTTTGATTATGCCCACAGTAGGTAAACTCAGAACCATAAGTGGCACAAAGGAAAATCCTGACTTAGGTTATCGATCACGTTTTTCTCATAAAAGCGAAACAGCTTCGCCCGGATATTATTCCGTAAAACTTGATGATTATAATATTCAGGCTGAATTATCGGCAACAAGCAGGGTTGGCTTTCACAAATATACTTTCCCGAAAACCGATAGTGCACATATTATTCTTGATCTTTTACATTCAATTTATAATTACGATGGAAAAGTTATTTGGTCGTCAATAAGAGTCGAAAACGATACATTAATTACAGGCTACAGGCAAACAAGAGGCTGGGCAAGAAACAGAAGCGTTTATTTTGCGATAGCTTTTTCAAAAGCTTTTGATTCATATGGTTTTGATAAAGATGATGAATCAATGTACGGTTTTCGGAAATCGGATAATTTTATTTATGAGAAACCTGAAATAACTGGGAAAAAACTGATTGCCTTTTTTAATTTCAAAACAAAAACAGAAGAAGTGATTGAGGTGAAAGTTGGTATTTCGGCAGTTAGCACCGAAGGAGCTTTGAATAATTTAATAACTGAAATACCAGGATGGAATTTCGACGAAGTGAAATTTGCTGCCGAAAACCTATGGAAAAAAGAACTGAATAAAATAATTATTGAAGGTACCGATAGCGACAAAACAATTTTTTACACTTCGGTTTATCACACCATGCTTGCTCCTGTAAATTATTCGGATGTTGACAGAAAATATCGCGGCCTTGATCAAAACATTCATACTGCAAGTGACTTTACAAACTACACAATTTATTCGCTTTGGGATACTTATCGTGCCACTCATCCATTATTTACCATTATCCAACGCGAAAAAGTAAGCGACATGATTAAAAGTATGTTGGCTCATTATGATCAAAGTGTTCATCATATTTTGCCGGTTTGGTCATTTCATAATAATGAGACATGGTGTATGATTGGATATCATGCGGTTCCGGTTATTGCCGATGCTTATCTGAAAGGAATTCGGGATTATGATGTTGAGGAAGCTTATGAGGCAATGGTTTCAAGTGCAACTTATAAAAATTATGATGGGCTTGATTATTATATGAACATGGGTTTTGTTCCGATCGATAAAGAAGATGAAGGTGCTTCAAAGACTCTTGAATATGCTTATGATGACTTTACGATTGCCGAAGTTGCAAAAGAAATGGGTAAAGAAGATGATTTTATTGAATTTAGGAAGAGAGCCGGAAACTATAAAAACGTTTTCGATAAGGAAACAAATTTTATGAGGGCAAAAAAAACAGATGGAAGCTGGAGCATGCCATTCGACCCTTTATATTCAAAATATGGTGGCGATTATACCGAAGGAAATGCCTGGCAATACACTTGGTATGTGCCTCAGGATGTTCAGGGTTTAATAAACCTGATGGGAGGCAGAGAGAAGTTTGTCGAGAAACTTGATTCATTATTTATTATTGAAACTCAAGATGAAAAATATAGTGAAGTTGAGGATATTTCCGGCCTTATCGGTCAATATGCTCACGGAAATGAACCAAGCCAGCATATTGCATATTTGTATAATTATGCAGCAATGCCATGGAAAACACAGCATAGAATTCACCAAATAATGAATAATTTATTTGACGACACTCCATACGGAATTTGCGGAAACGAAGATTGCGGGCAGATGTCTGCATGGTATATTTTTAGTTCTATGGGTTTTTATCCTGTTTGCCCGGGAAGTAACGAATATGTGATTGGAAGCCCTTGTATTGAAAAAGCAACAATAAATCTTGGCAACGAAAAGAAATTTGAGATAATAGCAGAAGGATTATCCGATAAAAATATTTATATTCAGTCAGCTAAATTGAATGGAATAAAATACGATAAAACCTATATCAATCACGAGGATATTATGAATGGTGGAAAGCTTATTTTCAAAATGGGTAG
>CAZBSL010000093.1:0-1788 GCA_964494265.1 uncultured Bacteroidales bacterium | reverse complement strand
AAGGTTAAAGGCTAAAGTAAAAAGTATGGAAATGCATTAGATGGAATGATTATTAAAACATGTTAATCCTGTTAATCCTGTTAATCCTGTTAATCCTGTCAAAATATAAGCACATGAAGAAAAGCATTATAATTAAAGTTTCAGGGAAAGTCCAAAACGTCGGTTTTAGGTTTTACACAAAAAAGACAGCCAAAAATTTAGGTGTTAATGGTTATGTGAAAAACTTACCCGATGCTTCAGTTTATATTGAAGCTGAGGCCGAAGATTATATTATTGATCAATTTGTTGAGTGGTGCCGAAAAGGCCCTTCTTGGGCCAGAGTTGAGAAAATTAATATTCAGGAAAATGATATTATGGATTACCATGGTTTTTCAATTAGATAATGTTTGTATTAAAAAAACAAGCTTCAATCACAAATCAGTTTTAGTCATCTAATTAGAATTGTTTAATTGTTTCATTGTTATTTCGTTAAATAGTGCTTGCCCGAAAACGCCAATTTCTTCGTTATGCTTATGCAGAAACCAGTCATCCGTACGGACTCCTTATTTTCTGCCCTTCGCAAGCCTCGACCTTGACGTTTTTTGACTAAGCACTCCAAAATATTAAGTTTTCGTACAAAGACTAAATAGTAAAACCATAAAGTTATATTACCACTAAAATTGTCGTAGAACAAAATAATTAAAGTATCCATACGGACTTGCTTCACTTCGTACGGACAAGTTTCGCTGCTATTTTTCATCATCTTCCATTGATTTATTTGTCTTTGCCATGAATACTTCATGTTTTTAATTATAACAAAACTATAGCAATTATGTAACTATCGAAATAAATTCAGAATAAAACACTAATAATTTATTATTATTAGGATATTTTTTTTAATTTCGCCATGATTAATGGAATTCAGCATTTATGCAAAATGAACTACTTAAAAATCAATACGATATTTATATTGAAATTGCTTTAAACAATAGTAAATTTAGTAATTTTATGACACAAAACAATAGATTAATAAATTAACCATTTAACAATGAAACATTTCACTAATTTTTTTACAATTGTATTTATTCTTTTTAGCAGCCTGAACATTTTTGCTCAAGGCGTTGCTATCAACACCGACGGTTCAGCCGCCAACAGTTCGGCTATTCTGGATGCATCTTCAAACTCGAAAGGGGTATTAGTGCCCCGCATGACCCTGGCTGAAAGAGATAATATCGCCTCACCTGCCACCGGGTTATTAATTTACCAAACCGACAATACTCCGGGTTTCTATTTTTATGATGGAAGTGCTTGGGTTGTTGTTGGCAATGGAGCAACAAGTATTAATGATTTAAACGATGGATTAAGTGATAATAACAGCCTTTACATGGGAGCCGATGCCGGTAATCTTGCCGGTTCTAATAAATATAGCACCGGCGTGGGTGTATGGTCATTAAAATATGTGACGACAGGAGCAAGCAACACTGCCTTAGGAACTTCATCATTAATGAGCCTTACAGAAGGATCAAATAATACGGTTATCGGGGCAAACGCATTACCAGCAATTACCACTACATCCAACAATACAGTACTCGGTACAAATGCCGGACAAAGTGTAACAGGTGGTGGAAATATACTTATTGGATTTGATGTAGCAAAAGCCCAAATCAACATCAGCAATAGACTTTATATAGAAAACTCGAATTCTGCCTCTCCATTGATTTATGGAGAATTTGATAATGATTTATTGAAGTTCAATGGTACGGTAGAGCTTGCAAATGGCACTTCAGCATCGTCTCTCAAGTTTTATGA
>CAZBSL010000092.1:10007-11272 GCA_964494265.1 uncultured Bacteroidales bacterium | reverse complement strand
GAATCCTGCATTTTATAAATTTCCTTGTATTAGCAGGAATAAACTTTCCTGTGTTTTTTAGAATAAATATTTTGAAGCGATAAACAAATGGTAGCCATCCTCGTCTACTTAAGAACGCGATAATAAAACGCTCAACTCCAAGCCCGAAAAAAATTCTCCTGTTATCCCGTTCCACCTTTGTTATTACTCCCAGAATATTGTTTAAAGACACCAGGCCATCCGGATCGCCACAGTTATCACCTTTAATGATATAACCATTACCTTCTTTCTTTATCGCCCGGTGTACTGTAAGTCTTTTTCTTTTCACACAGGTAAAAGCAGTGGCTTTACCTACTCCAATAGATGCCTTTGAAAGCGGTGAAATTGTCAGGATATCACCGCACCTGATAAAAGGATTCATACTCGAACCTAAAGCCTTCATTCTTGTAGAAGCTCCCTTTGTAAGGGTAGCTGTAATAATATCTACAAGCTCTTCATTGGAAAAGCCTATTTTGTTTTCAGTTTCTGACTTCTGCAATTATTTTCCTCTTAACCAGTTCTTCTGTAAGTCCGATTACATCATTTTTTATTTCATCAACAGAACCTTCAAAATCCGATGACAATTCACTTACAGCTTCATTTAAGCTTCTCTTTCCGTCTAGTTTCTCCCATAAGGCTTTCCCTGTTTCATTCAGGGAAAATATCTCATCCTCTAAATCACCGACACCCGATGAAATAGGAATAATAACAAATTCCCCGTGAAGCTCTCTTGCTACCACATCATCGTCCGCAGGCGTATAAACCGCATTTAAATTAACTGTTATTTCCATTACTTATTTTTCTCCTGTATTTTAATTCATTATTGAATATTCAATTTATCCTTCTGTAAATTTATCTATCCTTTCTTTCCAGTTCTCCACAGTCCAGGCTTTTTCACCTTTTTTCAGCAACCCAAGATATTCAGCCTGTATGTGAGCGATCTCACAAAGATATTCGACCGGTGTATCAAGTGTTCCATGCTCCATCCATGATTTTGCCGGACACTGTTCACAAAGCCCCTTAAGAAAGCATTTGGCACACCTATTAAGGTAATCCGAGTTTTGAGCTTTTATTCCCTGGATTTTAGGAAATGATTCTGTCATAATAGTCTTTAATGAATCTTTTTTCAAGTCAAAAACCGTTTCAGGATGTCGGAGCATCATGCAAAGCTGAAGGTTTCCGTAAGCATCTACACATCCCCCGCCTTTTCCCGCACCGCATGAAAAAAGTTTGTCTCCGGGAGGTCT